>NZ_JBEZIR010000015.1:0-99641 GCF_040651175.1 Kitasatospora sp. NPDC048540 | reverse complement strand
CCGCAGCGTGCTCAACAAGCTCCGCCGGGTCGGCGAGCTGCTGGAGCGGATCCACCGCGAGCACGTCGCCTCCGGCCTGTCCACCTCCGACCCGGTGCGGCACTCCTCCGCCAAGCGGCAGGCCGACCGCCGGCTCGCCGAGGTGATCGACCTGCTCTGGCAGACCGACGAGCTGCGGATCGCCCGCCCGGAGCCCACCGACGAGGCCCGCAACGCCGTCTACTACCTGGACGAGCTGTACCGCGAGGCCGTCCCCGAGGTGCTGGAGGAGCTGCACGAGGAGCTGGCCCGGGTCGGTCTGACGCTGCCCGAGGGCGTGCGCCCGCTGACCTTCGGCACCTGGATCGGCGGCGACCGGGACGGCAACCCGAACGTCACCCCGGCCGTCACCTGGGACGTGCTCAACCTCCAGCACGAGTACGGCATCAAGGACGCGCTGGCCGCCGTCGACGACCTGCGGGCCGCGCTGTCCACCTCGGTCCGCCTCGCCGGCGCCTCCGCCGAACTGCTGGAGTCGCTGGACGCCGACCTCGCGGTGCTGCCCGAGCTGAGCCCGCGCTACAAGCGGATGAACGCCGAGGAGCCGTACCGGCTGAAGGCCACCTGCGTGCGGCTCAAGCTGGAGAACACCCGCGAGCGCCTCGCCGCCGGCACCCCGCACGTCCCGGGCCGGGACTACGTCGGCACCCGCGAGCTGGTCACCGACCTCAAGCTGATCCAGGACTCGCTGCGCGGCCACCGCGGCCAGCTGATCGCGGACGGCCGGCTCGCCCGGGCGATCCGCACCATCGAGGCGTTCGGCCTCCAGCTGGCCACCATGGACGTGCGCGAGCACGCCGAGGCCCACCACCACGCGCTCGGCCAGCTCTTCGACCGGCTCGGCGAGGAGGCCTGGCGCTACACCGACATGCCGCGCGAGTACCGCCAGCGGCTGCTCTCCAAGGAGCTGCGCTCGCGCCGCCCGCTGGCGCCGACCCCGGCCCCGCTCGACGCGGCGGGCACCAAGACGCTCGGCGTCTTCAACACCATCCGCGAGGGCTTCGACCGCTTCGGCGACGAGATCGTCGAGAGCTACATCATCTCGATGTGCCAGGGCGCCGACGACGTCTTCGCCGCCGCCGTGCTGGCCCGCGAGGCCGGGCTGATCGACCTGCACGCGGGCATCGCCAAGATCGGCATCGTGCCGCTGCTGGAGACCACCGACGAGCTCCAGGAGGCCGACCGGATCCTGGACGAGATGCTCTCCGACCCGTCCTACCGCCTGCTGGTCTCGCTGCGCGGGGACATCCAGGAGGTCATGCTCGGCTACTCGGACTCCTCCAAGTTCGGCGGCATCACCACCTCCCAGTGGGAGATCCACCGGGCCCAGCGCCGGCTGCGCGACGTCGCCCACCGGTACGGCATCCGGCTGCGGCTGTTCCACGGCCGCGGCGGCACCGTCGGCCGCGGCGGCGGCCCCTCGCACGAGGCGATCCTGGCCCAGCCCTGGGGCACCCTGGAGGGCGAGATCAAGGTCACCGAGCAGGGCGAGGTGATCTCCGACAAGTACCTGCTGCCCTCGCTGGCCCGGGAGAACCTGGAACTCACCATCTCGGCCACGCTGGCCGCCTCCGCACTGCACACCGCACCGCGCCAGGCGCCCGAGGAGCTGGCCCGCTGGGACGCCGCGATGGACCAGGTCTCCGAGGCCGCGCACACCGCGTACCGGACCCTGGTCGAGCAGGAGGACCTGCCGAAGTACTTCTTCGCGGCCACCCCGGTCGACCAGCTGGCCTCGCTGCACCTGGGCTCGCGCCCGTCCCGCCGCCCCGACTCGGGCGCCGGCCTGGACGGTCTGCGGGCCATCCCGTGGGTGTTCGGCTGGACCCAGTCCCGGCAGATCGTGCCCGGCTGGTACGGCGTCGGCTCGGGTCTGGCCGCCGCCCGCGCGGCGGGCCTCGGCGACGTGCTGGACGAGATGCACGGCCAGTGGCACTTCTTCCAGAACTTCCTGTCCAACGTCGCCATGACGCTGGCCAAGACCGACCTGCGGATCGCCCGCCACTACGTCGAGCAGCTGGTCCCGGCCGAGCTGCACCACGTCTTCGACCAGATCGTGGCCGAGCACGAGCTGACCCTGCGCGAGGTGCTCCGGCTGACCGGCGAGAGCGAGCTGCTGGAGCACAACCCGGTGCTCAAGCAGACCTTCACCGTCCGGGACGCCTACCTCGACCCGATCTCCTACCTCCAGGTCGCGCTGCTGCGCCGGCAGCGCGAGATGGCCGAGCAGAACCGGGCGGACGACCCGCTGCGGGCCCGCGCCCTGCTGCTGACGGTCAACGGCATCGCGGCCGGCCTGCGCAACACCGGCTGACGCCGGACGGGCGGTGACGCAGGAAGGGACCGGCCCCGCGGGGCCGGTCCCTTCCGCATGCCGGGGCTTCGCGGTGCCGGGGCTTCGCGCGCCCGGTCAGAACGTCGTCGGCCGGCCGGCCCGGCGGCGGCGCAGCCAGGTCGCGGCCCCGCCGGCCGCCACCACCAGACCGCCGCCGACCGCGTACAGGCCGGCGGAGCCGCCGACCGAGCCGGTGGCGGGCGGGATCAGCTGGGCGGCCGCGGGTTCCGGGGCCGTCGAGGGGGCGTCGGTCGACTCGGCCGCGTGTGCGGACTGGCCGGCCAGTCCGCAGGCAGCCAGGCACAGTACCGCCCCGCCGGCAGCGCGCCCCACCCGGACACCCCGTGAGCGAACCACAGCCTTTACCCCCAGAATCGGCCTCTCAACCCCTTCGTACAGAGCTGACCGTATCGAAGGGCCGGGCGCCGCTGACCCGGTTTCAGCTTCCGTCCCCCAAAGCGTTGCACGACCGTTGTGTACCGTGCGTCGCTCGAGGCCAAGGAAACTGACTCGCCATCAGGAGTTGTACGTGCTCTGGGCGCGCTCCAGGCCCTCCGACAGCAGCGCCTCCACCGCGTCGGCCGCCCGGTCCACGAACCAGTCCAGGTCCTTGCGCTCGGTGGCGGAGAAGTCCTTGAGCACGAAGTCCGCGACCTCCATCCGGCCCGGCGGGCGGCCGATGCCGCAGCGCACCCGGTGGTAGTCGGGGCCGAGCGACTTGGTGAGCGACTTCAGCCCGTTGTGCCCGTTGTCGCCGCCGCCGGTCTTCAGCCGCAGGGCCGCGTAGTCCAGGTCCAGCTCGTCGTGGACGGCGACGATGCCGGCGGTGGGCACCTTGTAGAAGTCGCGCAGCGCGGTGGTCGGGCCGCCGGAGAGGTTCATGAAGGTCATCGGCTTGGCCAGGACGACCCGCTTCCCGGCCAGGCGGCCCTCGGCGACCTGGGCCCGGCTCTTGTGGGCCTTGAACCGGGCGCCGATCCGCTCGGCCAGCAGGTCGGCCACCATGAAGCCGATGTTGTGCCGGTTGCGGGCGTAGCCGTCGCCGGGGTTGCCCAGCCCGACCACCAGCCAGGGGCCCGTGTACTCGTCCGCCGCCGTGCTCATGCTGCCGCTCTCCGCTCGCTGTCGATCTGTTCGGCCCCCATTATCCGCGACCGCCGTGCGCCGGGGGCCCTCCCGCCCGGAGGCGGACACGCCGCTGCCCCGGCCGCCCCGCGAGGGGGCGGACCGGGGCAGCGGTCGGGTGCGTTCAGCGCGAGGCTCAGGCCTCGGTGCCGGCCTCGGCAGCCTCGGCCTCGGCGGCCTCGGCGTCGGCGTCGGCCTGCGAGGCCTGGGCGCCGATGACCTGCAGCACGACGGTGTCGGCCTCGACGGCCAGGGTGGCGCCCTTGGGGAGCTCGATGTCACCGGCGGTGATCGAGGCACCGGCCTCCAGGCCCTCGACCGAGACGGTCACGGACTCGGGCAGGTGGGTGGCCTCGGCCTCGATCGGCAGCGCGTTCAGCACGTGCTCGAGCAGGTTGCCGCCGGGGGCCAGCTCGCCCTCGGTCAGGACCGGGATCTCGACGGTGACCTTCTCGCCACGCTTGACCAGCAGCAGGTCGACGTGCTCGATGGTGCGCTTGATGGCCTCACGCTGGACGGCCTTCGGCAGCACGAACTCGTCCTTGCCCTCGATCGGCACGACCAGCAGCGCGTTGGGGGTCTTCAGCGCCATCATCAGGTCGTGGCTCGGCAGGTTCAGGTGGACCGGGGCGTGGCCGTGGCCGTAGACGACACCGGGGACGAAACCGGCACGACGGGCGCGACGGGCGGCACCCTTGCCGAACTCGGTGCGGGTCTCGGCGGCAAGGCGGATCTCGGACACGACTGCACTCCTCGTAAAAGCTGGCGACGGGTGCAGGCGACAACAGAAAACCGCCGGGCCACACCCTCAAGTACGTTCGGGGGGACGCTCGGCGGCGGATGACGGGAGGTCACGACCGGACTGCGGTCGGACCGGCGCGTCGATCACGGATGCGGCACCCGCACGGGCACACGGCATCCCTCGCCGAGCAGTCTCACGAGTCTAACCGCACTGCACGTCAACCATGAAATCGGCCCCCGGCGCGGGCTGCGCCGGGGGCCGGTCGACGGCACCGGAGGTCAGTGCACGCCCTCGAACAGGGAGGTGACCGAGCCGTCCTCGAAGACCTCGCGGATCGCCGCGGCGATCGACGGGGCGATGGAGAGGGTGGTGACCTTGTCCAGCTGGAGCTGGGCCGGGGTCGGCAGGGTGTTGGTGAAGACGAACTCGCTGACCCGCGAGTTCTTCAGGCGGTCCGCGGCCGGGCCGGAGAGCACGCCGTGGGTGGCGGCGACGATCACGTCGGCGGCGCCGTTCTCGAACAGCGCGTCGGCGGCGGCGCAGATGGTGCCGGCGGTGTCGATCATGTCGTCGACCAGGACGCAGACCCGGTCCTTGACGTCACCGACCACCTCGGCGGACAGGATGGTGTTGGCCTGGCTCATGTCGCGGCGCTTGTGGATGATCGCCAGCGGGGCGCCGAGCCGGTCCGACCACTGGTCGGCGACCTTCACCCGGCCGGCGTCCGGCGAGACGATGGTCAGCTTGGAGCGGTCGACCTTCTCGCCGAGGTAGTCGCAGAGCACCGGCAGCGCGAACAGGTGGTCCACCGGGCCGGAGAAGAAGCCCTGGATCTGCGCGGTGTGCAGGTCCACCGCCATGATCCGGTCGGCGCCGGCCTGGGCCAGCAGGTCGGCGATCAGCCGGGCCGAGATGGGCTCGCGGCCGAGGTGCTTCTTGTCCTGCCGGGCGTAGCCGTAGAACGGCAGGATCGCGGTGATGCTCCGGGCGGAGGCCCGCTTCAGAGCATCGATCATGATCAGCTGTTCCATGATCCACTGGTTGATGGGAGCCGTGTGGCTCTGCATCACAAAGCAGTCCGCGCCGCGCGCGGACTCCAGGAAGCGGACGTAGATCTCGCCGTTGGCGAAGTCCAGGGCCTTGGTCGGGACGAGTTCCGTCCCGAGTTCCGCTGCCACCTCCGCCGCCAGCTCAGGGTGGGCACGGCCGGAGAAGAGCTTGAGCTTCTTCTCACCCGACGTCGTGATCCCGCTCACTGCACCGTCTCCTCGCGTTGCTGCCGCACATGGACCCGCCCGGGCGCACCCGGGCAGGACCCGGGCGGGCAGGTGGGCGGGGGATTGGGAGTACGCCGAGGCGCGGACAGAAGCCCAGTGGCGCACGTATGTACTCCAGGTTACGCGCCCCGCCGGAAAGCGTCCGCCCCGGGACCACTCCGCAAGATCGGCACCCGCCCGGCCTAGGCCTGGCCCGCCTCACCCGTCCCGGGCGTCCCGGCGGCCTCGGCGGCCTGGGCGGAGGCCGTCCCGGGGCGCTTGCGGGCCACCCAGCCGGCGATGTTGCGCTGCTGCGCCCGGGCCACGCCGAGGGCGCCGGCCGGGACGTCGTTGGTCACCACGGAGCCGGCCGCGGTGTAAGCACCGTCACCCACCGTCACCGGGGCGATGAACATGTTGTCCGAGCCGGTGCGGCAGTGCGCCCCGATCACCGTGCGGTGCTTGTTCACCCCGTCGTAGTTGACCGTGACGGAGGCCGCGCCGATGTTGCTGCCCTCACCGATGGTGGCGTCGCCGATGTACGACAGGTGCGGCACCTTGGCGCCCTCACCGAGCTCGGAGTTCTTGATCTCGACGTAGGTGCCGGCCTTGGCCTTGCGGGCCAGCCTGCTGCCCGGGCGCAGGTACGCGTACGGGCCGACCGAGGCCAGCTCGCCGATCTCGGCGCCGACGGCCGTGGTGTTGCTCACGTGCGCCCCCGCGCCGACCAGGGTGTCGGTCAGCGTGGTGTTGGGGCCGACCTCGCAGCCCTCGCCGAGGTGGGTGGCGCCGTGCAGCTGGGTGCCGGGCAGCACCACGGCGTCCGGCTCGTAGCCGACCTGGACGTCGAACCAGGTGGAGGCGGGGTCGACCACGGTGACGCCGGCCCGCATCGCCCGCTCCAGCAGCCGGTCGTTCAGCATCCGGCGGGCCTCGGCCAGCTGGACCCGGTCGTTGATGCCGACGATGTCCCGGTAGTCGGCGGCGACCACGGCGCCGACCCGGTGGCCGGCGGTGCGCAGGATCGCCAGGGTGTCGGTGAGGTACTCCTCGCCCTGCACGTTGTCCGTGCCGAGCCGGCCGAGCGCCTCGGCGAGCAGCTTGGCGTCGAAGGCGAAGACGCCGGAGTTGATCTCGGCGATGGCGCGCTGCTCGTCGGTCGCGTCCTTGTGCTCGACGATCGCGGCCACCTGGCCGTCCGCCTCGCGCAGGATCCGGCCGTAGCCGGCGGCGTCCGGCACCACGGCGGTGAGCACGGTGACGCCGTTGCCCTGGGTGGTGTGCGCCTCGGCGAGGGCGGCCAGGGTGGCGCCGGTCAGCAGCGGGGCGTCGCCGGTGGTGACGATCACCGTGCCGTCCAGCTGCACGCCGTCGGCGGCCAGCGCCTCCAGCGCGGTGCGCACCGCGTGGCCGGTGCCGTTCTGCTCGGCCTGGACGGCGGTGCGCACGCCCGGGTACTCGTCCGCGAGGTGCTGCTGGACCAGCTCGCGCATGTGACCGACCACGACCACCAGCTGCCCGGGGGTCAGTTCCTGCGCGGCGCTGACCGCGTGCCCGACCAGGGTCCGGCCGCAGATCGGGTGCAGCACCTTGGGCAGTGCCTTGGACTTCATCCGAGTTCCGCCACCGGCGGCGAGCACGATCACGGCAGCGGTCTGGTTGGCACTCACGCTGGAGGCTCCTCGGTCGGTCACGGTGAGGGAGGGGAGGCAGCCGGACGTGGCCCGCACGGCCTCGTTCGGCAGCTCAGAGGATATCCGGGTGTCGGGGGACACCGGCCCGGGGTCGAAGCACCGCGGGGGAGGGCGAAGGGGCTCCCCGGGCAGGAATCGAACCTGCGAAGACCAGATTCAAAGTCTGGGCGCCCGTGCCAGCAGAGCAACCGGGGATGGCAAGCACACCCTACGGGTTTCACGCCCTCAGCTCCACCACTATGGCGGTTGTCCGCCACCCGTCCGGGGCGGCTGCGACACGTCTTCCCTTCGGCGGCGACAGAACCTACGATGCCGTAAGTTACGGCTACGTAGGTACCGGCTTCGCCCCCCAAGGACCGTCATGACCATTCAGGCCGACGAAGCGCGCCCGCAGGCTGCGGACCCCGCCGTCGTACCGCCGACCGCGACCATGAGCGGGGACCGGCAGGGCCTCGTCGAGCGCGTCACCATAGGGATCTTCATCGCCGTCCCGTTCCTCGCCGTGGTCGCCGCCGTGCCGGTCGCCTGGGGATGGGGGCTGGGCTGGCTGGATCTGACCATCGCCACGGCGATGTACTTCCTCACCTGCCACGGCATCACCATCGGCTACCACCGCTACTTCACCCACGGCTCGTTCAAGGCCAACCGGGCGCTGCGGATCGCCGTCGCCGTCGCGGGCAGCCTGGCCGTCGAGGGCCCGCTGGTGCGCTGGGTGGCGGACCACCGCAAGCACCACCGGTTCAGCGACAAGGAGGGCGACCCGCACTCGCCGTGGCGCTACGGCGAGAGCGTGCCCGCGCTGCTCAAGGGCCTGTGGTGGGCCCACATGGGATGGCTCTTCGACGAGGAGCAGACCCCGCAGCACAAGTACGCCCCCGACCTGGTCAACGACCCGGACATCCGGCGGATCTCGCGGCTGTTCTGGCTCTTCACGCTGGTCTCGATGCTGCTGCCGCCGCTGGTCGGCGGGCTGGCCACGATGAGCTGGCACGGCGCGCTGACCGCGTTCTTCTGGGGCACCCTGGTGCGGATCGCGGTGCTGCACCACGTCACCTGGTCGATCAACTCGATCTGCCACGCGATCGGCGCCCGCCCGTTCAAGTCCCGCGACCGGTCCGGCAACGTCTGGTGGCTGGCCGTGCTCTCCTGCGGCGAGTCCTGGCACAACCTGCACCACGCGGACCCGACCTCGGCCCGGCACGGCGTGCTGCGCGGGCAGATCGACTCCTCGGCCCGGCTGATCCGCTGGTTCGAGAAGGCGGGCTGGGCGAAGGACGTCCGCTGGCCCAGTACGGAGCGGATCGCCGCCCGCCGCACCGCATGAGGCGTGCGCTGAAGCATGATGTAGGGGTGAACGGGAGCAACGGAGACAGCGCGGCCGGCCATCGCACCTCGCGGACGCAGGACGGTGGCCCGGCACCCGCCCGCACCCGCTCCACCGCGCCGGCCCGCGGCGGCAAGAGCCGTGCACGGGTGCGGATGACCGGGAAGCAGCGGCGCGAGCAGCTGCTGGAGATCGGCCGCTCGGTCTTCGCCGAGCGGGGCTACGAGGGCACCTCGGTGGAGGAGATCGCCGAACGGGCCGGGGTGTCCAAGCCGGTGGTGTACGAGCACTTCGGCGGCAAGGAGGGGCTGTACGCGGTCGTGGTCGACCGTGAGATGCAGCTGCTGCTGGACATGGTCACCGGGGCGCTCACCGGCGGGCACTCGCGCGAACTGCTGGAGCAGGCCGCGTTCGCCCTGATGGACTACATCGACACCTCCACCGACGGTTTCAAGATCCTCGTCCGGGACTCCCCGGTGGCCCAGTCCACCGGCAGTTTCGCGTCGCTGATCAGCGACATCGCGGTCCAGGTGGAGGACATCCTGGGGCTGGAGTTCAAGTCCCGGGGCTTCGACCCCCGGCTCGCGCCGATGTACTCGCAGATGCTGGTCGGCATGGTGGCGCTCACCGGCCAGTGGTGGCTGGAGGTGCGCAAGCCGCAGAAGGCGGAGGTCGCCGCCCACCTGGTCAACCTCGCCTGGCACGGCCTGGAGGGCCTGGAGCGGCACCCCAAGCTGGTCGGCGACCGGAAGGGCTGAACGGCCCTGAGGAGATGGTGACCCTTTGCTGGTCTTCCTCCTGGCGATCGGCGCCGCCTGCTGCCTGGGGCTCGGATTCGTGCTCCAGCAGCACGCCGCCCAGCGCGCCCCGCGCGACGACCTGCTGCACTGGCGGCTGCTGCTCGACCTGGTGAAGATGCCGGACTGGCTGCTCGGGATCGCCTTCATGGTCGGCGGGCAGGTGCTCAGCGCCCTGGCGCTGGACCACGGCGAGGTCTCCCTGGTGGAGCCGCTGCTGGCGACCAGCCTGGTCTTCGCGATGCTGCTGGCCCGGGTGCTCACCGGCCAGTCGCTGGGCCGCTCCGGCTGGGGCGGCGTGGCGCTGATCGCCGCCGGGGTGACGACCTTCATCGCCGCGGGCCGCCCGCAGGGCGGTGAGCCGCCCGACAGCCAACTGCGCTACTGGCTGGTCTTCGGGATCGTCACGGGCCTGGCCCTGCTGCTGGTCGGGGTGGCCCGGCGGCTGCCGCTGCTGGAGGAGGCCACCCTGCTGGCACTGGCCGCCGGCCTGCTGTACGGGCTGCAGGACGCCCTCACCCGCTCGATCGCGCAGGACCTGGACACGGCCGGGGTGGGCGGGGTGCTGGTCACCTGGCAGCCGTACACGGTGCTGGCGATCGGGGTGTTCGGGCTGCTGCTGGTGCAGTCGGCCTTCGAGGCGGCGCCGCTGCGGATGTCGCTGCCCGCGCTGACCGCCGCGCAGCCGCTGACCGGGATCGCCTGCGCGGTGGGGTTCCTCGGCGACCAGGTCCGGGTCACCCCGGCGGCGCTGGCCGGGCAGGCGGCGGGTCTGGTGGCGATCGTGGTGGGCGTGGTGCTGCTCGGCCGGCACCCGGCGATGCCGGGCTCCTCCTGAGCGCGCCGCCGCCCGTACGGACGGCTCAGCGGCGCACGCCGACCGCGAAGATCCGGCGGAACGGGAAGACCGTGCCGCCCTCCCCCGCCGGGTAGGCCTCGCGCAGCAGCGCCGCGTACTCGGCCAGGAAGTCCGCCCGCTGCGCGGGGTCGGTGAGCAGGCCGAGGACCGGGCGCAGCGCGGTTCCCTTGGTCCACTCCAGCACCGGGTCCTGGCCCTGGAGCACGGTCAGGTAGGTGGTCTCCCAGACGTCGGCGGTGCAGCCGGCCGCGAGCAGCGCGCGCAGGTACGCGTCGGGCTCGGGGACACCGGCCCGGGTGCGGTCGGCGCCGAGAGCGGAGCGCCAGCGGGGGCTGCGGCGCAGTTCGGCGAGCAGGGTGTGGCTGGGGGCGTCGAAGTTGCCCGGTACCTGGAGGGCGATCACCCCGCCGGGCCGCAGCGCGCCGGCCCAGCGCGGCAGCAGGGCCAGGTGGTCGGGGATCCACTGCAGGGTGGCGTTGCTGGCGATCAGGTCGGGGGCGGCCGGCGAGGGGTCGTAGGCGGCCGCGTCGGCGAGCAGGTAGGCGGCGGTCGGCTCGCCCTCGGCGCGGGCGGCGGCGAGCATCTCGGCGGAGTTGTCGACGCCGGTGAGGTCGGCGTCGGGCCAGCGTTCGCGCAGCACGGCGGTGGAGTTGCCCGGGCCGCAGCCGATGTCCAGCACGGTGGGGGCGGCGGGGAGCACGGGCACCCGGCCGAGCAGCTCGTACAGCGGTCGGGTGCGCTGGTCGGCGTAGCGCAGGTACTGGTCCGGGTCCCAGGTGGTCATGGCGGCCTCGCAAAGTATCTCGACATCAAGATATCTACCCCAGGCTGCCTTTTGTTATCTCTTGATGTCAAGAGACTTCACATCGACACAACCACCGATACACTGATCGTCATGGAGGACGAGGTCGACCGGCTGGTCGCAGCATGGCGCCGAGAGCGCCCCGACCTCGACGTCGAACCGCTCGAGGTGCTCAGCCGTGTCAGCCGGCTCGCCCGCCACCTCGACCGGGCCCGGCGGATCGCGTTCGCCGAGCACGGCCTGGAGCCCTGGGAGTTCGACGTCCTGACGGCGCTGCGCCGGGCCGGCTCCCCGTACCAGCTCTCCCCCGGCCAGCTGCTCACCCAGACCCTGGTCACCTCCGGCACCATGACCAACCGGATCGACCGGCTGACCGGCAAGGGCCTGGTCAAGCGGCTGCCCGACCCGGACGACCGGCGCGGCGTGCTGGTCCGCCTCACCGACGACGGCCGCGACAAGGCCGACCAGGCGCTGGCCGGCCTGCTCGCCCACGAGCGCGAGATCCTCGCCCAGCTCAGCGCCGGGCGGCAGAGCGAGCTCGCCGACCTGCTCCGCCAGCTCACCGCCCCCTTCGACCAGGCCGGCTGAGACCCCCGGCCGGCCGGGAGCCCGCCGGACGCCCGGTCCGGGGCCCGGTCAGAAACCGTCCGGGTACGGCGCGCTCAACGCCGGCACCGGTGCGGCCTCCGGGGTCCGGTAGCCGGGCAGCAGCTCGGCCAGCAGGGCCCGGACCTGGAGGTCGGAGTTGTCGGCCGCCGCCTCGTACAGCCCGGTCAGGCCGCCGGCCAGGTCCTCCGGGACGGCGGAGTGCTCCGCCACCGTCGCGTAGATCCGGCTGTGCACGGTGGGCAGCCGCTCCTCGCGCTCGGAGAACAGCGCCTCGTTCAGCTTCTCCCCCGCCCGCAGACCGGTGTAGCGGATCTCCACCTCCTCCGCCTCCATCTGCACCTGGCGGGCGAAGTTGTGCACCAGGTCGACGATCCGCACCGGCTCGCCCATGTCGAGCACGAAGACCTCGCCGCCCTCGGCCATCCGGCCGGCCTCCAGGACCAGCCCGACCGCCTCCTCGATGGTCATGAAGAAGCGGGTGACGTCCGGGTGGGTGACGGTGACCGGCCCGCCGCTGCGGAACTGCTCGGCCAGCACGGACAGCAGCGACCCCCGCGAGCCGAGCACGTTGCCGAACCGGACGGCGGTGAAGACCCCGGTGCCCAGGTTGCGCGCGTCCCGGGCGTTGGCCTGCACGATCAGCTCGGCCAGCCGCTTGCTGGCACCCAGCACCGAGGTCGGGTCGGCGGCCTTGTCGGTGGAGATCAGCACGAACCGCTCCACCCCGGTGGCCAGCGCCGCCTCGACCAGGTTGTCGGTCCCGAGCACGTTGGACTTGACCGCCTCGGAGGGATGGCGCTCCAGCAGCGGCAGGTGCTTGTGGGCGGCCGCGTGGAACACCACCTCGGGCTTGAGGTCGCGGAAGATCTGCTGGATCCGCCGCCGGTCACGGATGTCCGCGATCACCAGCGACTCGTCGGTCAGCAGCGCCTCGCCCCAGATCTCCAGCTGCAGCCGGTGCAGGTTGGACTCGTCGTGGTCGAGCATGTACAGCGCGGCCGGCCCGAACGCGTTGACCTGCCGGCACAGTTCGCTGCCGATCGAGCCGCCGGCCCCGGTCACCAGGACCCGGCGGCCCTCGATCACCGCCCGGACGTCCGGCGAGACCACGTGCACCTCGGCCCGGCCGATCAGCTTGTTCACGTCCAGGCTGCGCAGGTCGGAGCCGACCACCTCGCGGCGCAGCGCGGCCAGGAACGACGGCAGGTAGCGGACCGCGACCCCGGCCGCCGCGGCGGCGGTGGCGAGCGCACGGACCATCCGGTGCGGCAGGCCCGGGATGGCGAGCACCACCACCTGCGCCCGGTGCTTCACCGCCAGCTCGGTCAGCTCGGCGAGGGTGCCGAGCACCGGCACCCCGTCGATCTCGGTGCCGGCCTTGGCCGGGTCGTCGTCCAGGACGCCGACCGGGGTCAGCCCGAACTCCGGGGTCCGGTCCAGGTCGCGGACCAGCGCGGAGCCGGCCGCACCGGCACCGATCACCAGGGTCCGCAGACCTGTCGAGCTGTCGACTTGCCGAGGAACACGCACGGTGAATGGATCCAGGCGTGCGGCATTGCTGTGCGGCGACATCTGTCCTCCGGTTTCCCTGACCTGACGGAGTCGGTATCTGGGCGTGGCGGGGGCTGGTCAGCCGGCGCCGGGGCCTGTGGTCGAGGCGACGGTGTGAGCGGGTGCGGACGGCAGCGGCGGCTCGGCCGGCGAGATCCCCGCCCGCCGGGCCACCGCGACGGCCGCGAGGGTGGAGTGCACCCCCAACTTGCCGAGCACGTTCTGCATATGGGTACGGACGGTGTGCGGGGAGAGGTACAGCCGCTCGGCGACCGCCTGCCGGCCGAGACCGGCCACCATGCAGCGCAGCACCTCCTCCTCCCGCGGGGTGAGCGCCGCGACCAGCCGCTCGCTCTCCGAGCGGTCGCGCCGGGCCGAGGTCAACTCCCGTACCACGCCGGTGAGCAGCGCGGGCGGCAGGTGCGTCTCGTCCCGCAGGACGCCGCGCACCACGGTCATCAGGGTGCCGAGCGAACTCTCCTTCGCCACCCAGCCGCTGGCGCCCGCGTGCAGCGCGCGGACGGCCCGGTGCGGGTCGTCCGCGGCGGCCAGCACCACGGCGCGCAGCTCCGGGTGGCTGCGGCAGACCCGCGCCACCAGGGAGATCCCGTCGCCGGCGCCCCGGGCCGGGGCGGCCGGGGTCGGCTCGCGGTGGAACTGCGGCACCGGGCGGACCGCGGCCGCCCCGGGACCTCCGGCGGCCTGCGCGGGGCCGCCCGCCGGGTGCGGGCGGGCGGTCGGCAGAAGGCTGGGACGCCGTGGCACCGGCACCGTGTAGGCGGGCCGGCGGAGCTCGGACGGCCCGTCCTCGGACGGGTTCTGACGCTGGGCAGGGGTGTGCGGGACGGGACCGAGATCGGCGTCGATCAGCACCACGTCGTACGCGCGGTGCTCGGTGACGGCTCGTTCGAGTGCCCGCTCGGCCGCCGCGGCGGTGCCGGCCGCGCCGACGTCCACGTCCGGCTCGCCCGCGAGCGCCGCGGCCAGCGCCTCGGCGAAGATCCGGTGGCTGTCCACCACCAGGACGCGAATACGCCCCATCGTCCTTCCCCCCTGCTCCGGCTCCGGCCCCCACCGGTACCGGGACTCAGCGTACGGGGGACGGGGACGGGCGGGTGGGGGTTTGGTGAAGTTTCGCCGTGCTCTGGGGATTTGGTCCGCGCAAGTGGCGGACGGGACTCCGCACCCGGGGCGGGTCGGGACAGGCCCGGCCGGGGCCGTTCGGACGCGAGCGGCGCGCCGCCGGATGACGGGGCGTTCGCCACCTCCCCGGCCACGCGATGCGGGAACGGTGTCCCTCGGATCCCTCCCGCACCCGGGCCGGGCCGGGAGGGTCGGGAAGGTCGGGAGGGTCGCGGTGCCGGGGAGCCGGGGTGAAGGCGTGCCGGGAGGCCGAAGCCCCCCGGGCGCTCCCGGGCGCTCCCGGGCCTGCCGGTGGGCTCAGGACAGGCGGCGGGCGCCGGCCGAGGGGACCGCCGGGAAGACCCGCGGCGTGGTGTGACCGGCCTCGGCGAAGGCGTCCAGCACGGCCGCGGCGACCTGCTCCAGCCGGGCCGCGGCGACCAGCGCCAGCACCGAGCCGCCGAAGCCGCCACCGGTCATCCGGGCGCCGAGCGCGCCCGCGGCGACGGCGGTGGCCACCGCCAGGTCGGTCTCGGGGCAGGAGACCCGGTAGTCGTCGCGCAGCGAGGCGTGCCCGGCGGTCAGGACCGGGCCGAGGCCGGCCAGGTCGCCCGCGTCCAGCAGGGCGACGGCCTGCTCGACCCGGGCGTTCTCGGTCACCACGTGCCTCACCAGCGGCCGCAGTTCGGCCGGCAGCTGGACCAGCGCGCCGTCCAGCGCGGCCGGCGGCAGGTCGCGCAGCGCGGGCAGGTCCAGCAGCGCGGCGGCCCGCTCGCAGCCGGCCCGCAGTCCGGCGTACGCGCCGTCGCCCAGGTCGTGCTTGACCCGGGTGTCGACCACCAGCAGCCGCAGCCCCGCCCCGGCCAGGTCGAGCGGCACCTGGCGCTGCGCGAGGTCCCGGGTGTCCAGGAACAGCGCGCCGCCCTCCGCGCAGCACATGGACGCCATCTGGTCCATCACCCCGCAGGGCACCCCGACGAAGTCGTTCTCCGCCCGCTGGGCGGTCAGCGCCAGCTCCGCCGGGGTCAGCCCGAGTCCGTACAGCTCGTTGCAGGCCGCGGCGAGCACGCACTCCAGCGCGGCCGAGGAGGACAGTCCGGCCCCGGTGGGGACGTCACTGTCGATGTGCACGTCCAGTCCGCCGACCGGGTGCCCGGCCTCCCGCAGCGCCCACACCACGCCCGCCGGGTAGCGGGCCCAGCCGGTGACGGCGGCCGGGTCCAGCTCGGCCGCCTTCAGCTCGGTGACCAGGCCGTCGCCCTGGGCGCTGTACAGCCGCAGCAGGCCGTCGTCGCGGCGCCGGACCGCGGCCACCGCGGAGTGCGGCAGGGCGACCGGCAGCACGAACCCGTCGTTGTAGTCGGTGTGCTCGCCGATCAGGTTGACCCGGCCCGGCGCCGCCCAGACCCCTTCCGGGGCGGCGCCGAAGACGGACTGGAAGTCGGTCATGCGCGGTTCTCCAGGGTGAAGTTCCAGGCGTCGCGGACGATGTCGTCCAGCTCCGGGCGGCGGGGGGTCCAGCCGAGCGCCTGGTGGGCGCGGGCGGCGGAGGCGACCAGCACGGCCGGGTCGCCGGGGCGGCGGCCGGCGACCTGGACCGGGATGTCCCGGCCGGTGACGCGCTTCACCGACTCGATCACCTCGCGGACCGAGAAGCCCGCGCCGTTGCCGAGGTTGCAGATCAGGTGCTCGCCGGCCTTGGCGGCGTCCAGCGCGAGCAGGTGCGCGTCGGCCAGGTCGGCGACGTGGATGTAGTCGCGGATGCAGGTGCCGTCGGGGGTCGGGTAGTCCTCGCCGTAGACCGCGATGTGCGGGCGCTGCCCGAGCGCGGCCTGGAAGACCAGCGGGATCAGGTGCGACTCCGGCTCGTGCCGCTCGCCGTACGCCCCGTACGCCCCGGCCACGTTGAAGTAGCGCAGCGACACGGCGGCCAGGCCGTGGGCGGCGCACTCGCTGGTGATCAGGTGGTCGACGGCCAGCTTGGTGGCGCCGTACGTGTTGGTCGGCGCGGTGCGGGCGGTCTCGGCGATCGGCACCGACTCCGGCTCGCCGTAGACGGCCGCGGTCGAGGAGAACACCAGCTTGCGCACGCCGGCCTTGCGCATCGCGGCCACCAGCTCCAGCGAGCCGGCCACGTTGTTGCGCCAGTACTTCTCCGGGTCCGCGACGGACTCGCCGACCTGCGAGGAGGCGGCGAAGTGCAGGACCGCGTCGAAGCTGTGGTCGAGCACGTCCGCCGCGTCCTGGATCCGGCCGCGGACGAACTCGGCGCCCTGCGGCACCCCGTCGAGGAAGCCGGTGGAGAGGTCGTCGAGCACCGTCACCTGGTGTCCGGCCTCCAGCAGGTGCGCGGCCACGACCCCGCCCACGTAACCGGCTCCACCCGTGACCAGGTACTTACTCATGATGCGACCTCCCGCAGGCGCTGCGCCGCCGCCTCGGGCGACACATCGTTGACGAACGCGTCCATGCCGGACTCGACGCCGGCGAGGAACTTGAGCTTGCCCACCGTACGCCGGATCGTGAACAGCTCCAGGTGCAGCGCGAGCTCCTCACCACGGAGTCCGGGCGCCTGGTGCCACGCCGCGATGTACGGCGTCGGTGCAGCGCGCCCATTCTCCCCTGCCGCCCGGGCGGGTTCGGTGAACAGCCGGTCGAACCTGCGCAGCAGTTCCAGGTACACGCCGGGGAACTCGGCCCGTTCGGCCTCGTCCAGCGCGGTCAGGTCGGGCACCCGGCGGTTCGGGTACAGGTGCACCTCGTACGGCCAGCGGGCGGCGAACGGGACGAACGCCGTCCAGTGCCGGCCTGCCAGGACCACCCGGACGGGGTCGGCGCGTTCGGCCGCGAGCAGGTCCTCGAAGAGGTTGCCGCCGGTGGCGGCGCGGTGCCGGGCGGCGGCGGCGATCATGCGCTCGGTCCGGGGGGTGGTGAACGGGAAGCCGTAGATCTGGCCGTGCGGGTGAGCCAGGGTCACCCCGATCTCGGCGCCGCGGTTCTCGAAGCAGTAGACCTGCCGGATGCCGGGGGTGCGGGACAGTTCGGCGGTCCGGTCGGTCCACACGTCCAGCACCAGGCGTGCCTTGGCGGGCGACAGGTCGGCGAACGAGGCGTCGTGGTCGGCGGTGAAGCAGACCACCTCGCAGCGGCCCTCGCCGGGGCCGCCGGCGAACAGCGGCCCGGCGCGCTCGGGCACGTGGGCCGCGCTGTCCGCGGCCAGTGCGGGGAAGCGGTTCTCGAAGACCACCACGTCGTAGTCGGAGCCGGGGATCTCACCGGGGCGGCCCGGCCGGGACGGGCACAGCGGGCACCGGTCGGCGGGCGGGTGGTAGGTGCGGGCCTGCCGGTGGGCGGCGACGGTGACCCAGTCGCCGGTGGCCGGGTCGCGCCGGATCTCGGACAGGCTGGCCGGGGCCTCGAGCGGACGCTGGTCCACGGCGCCGCGCAGGGCGTCCGGATCCTCGTCGTAGTAGATGAGTTCGCGGCCGTCCGCGAGTTTGGTCGTGGTCTTCTTCACGGCCTCCGCCTTCCAGGAAAGCTAGCCCGAACATTTTCAAACACAAACACTCACCAGTCAACAGTTTGTCTCATGGCGAGGCATGCCGGGCGAGACATGCCGAAGGGCGGGGGCGAGCCGGACCACCACGGCCGTCGCCACCGCCCTCACACGGTTCCCCCCGGTGCGGCTACCCGCCGCGCAGGCGCTCCAGCAGCCCCGACCGGGCCGCGACCGCGGCCGCCTCCAGCCGGGTCCGCGCACCCAGCTTCATCAGCACCCGCTGGACATGGGTGCGCGCCGTACTGGAGGCGATCCCCATCCCGGCCGCGATGGCGGCGGTGTCCTGCCCCTCCGCGATCCGCGCCAGCACCTGGGTCTCCCGCCGGGTCAGCTGGCGCAGCAGCCGCAGCGCCTCGTCGTCCGGCTCCGCGGCCGGCCACAGCAGCTGCTCGAACGCGCTCCGCAGCACCTCGACGGCGACCGCCGCCTCACCGGCCCGCACCCGGGCGATGGCCCGCTCCACGACCTCGATCCGCTCGTCCCCGCGGACGTAGCCGGCCGCACCGGCCGCGAACGCGGCCGCCACCCGCGCCGGTTCACCGACCGGGCCGAGCACCACCACGCAGATCTCCGGGCGCTCCCGCCGCAGCCGCCGCAGCGGCTCGAAGGCGTCCCGCCGCGGCCCGGGCACCGCGGCCCCGCCCGCCGGGCCCGCCGCGCTCCCCGCGGTCAGCCCCAGCAGGCACACCTCGGGGCGGCACCCGGCAACCAGCTCACCGACCGAGGACGCCGGGGCGCCGACCGCCAGCACCCGGTGGCCGCGCTGGTGCAGCGCCGTCGCCAACGCCTCGGCGAGCAGCCGGTGATCGTCCGCCACCACGAGCCGAACGCCCATGGGCGCCCTCCCAGTCCCCGTCCACCGGCGCGCGACCGGCCCACGTCTCCCGCACCCGTACCGCGGACCGCAGAGCAGGCCACCGTTGACGCACCATCACAGCGCATCCGGCGCCCGCACCGCTAGGCCGCGTCAGCGTCACGTACCGCGGGACCACCCGAACCGGGGAACGCCGAAGGCCCCCGCCTTGCGGCGAGGGCCTTCGTACTCCTTGCGGAGCCCCCATGCGGAATCGAACCGCAGACCTTCTCCTTACCATGGAGACGCTCTACCGACTGAGCTATAGGGGCCGGTGCAACGAGGAAGACATTACAGGGTCCGCGGCCCAAACGTGAAATCGGTTCCGCACCCGCCGCCCGCCGCCCGGCCGGCCCGCTCAGCCCCGCGCCGGCGGTGCCGCCACCGGGCTCCCGAGCAGCCGGTGCCCCCGGGTCTCCGGCAGTGCGAGCAGGCACAGCAGCGACACCGCACCGAGCCCGGCGAGGTACCGGCCGACCGGCTCCGCGCTGCCGTACACCGCGGTCAGCCTGGTCGCCACCAGCGGCGCCGTGGCGCCGCCGAGCACCCCGCCCAGGTTGTACGTCAGCCCGGCGCCGGTGTACCTGATCCGGGTCGGGAACAGCTCGGGCAGGTACGCCGCGAGCGGGCCCAGCAGTGCGCCGAGCACCGCCATCGACCCGACCAGCGCCAGCGTCACCGGCCCCGTCCGGCCGGTCTCCAGCAGCGGGAACAGCGCCGGCGACCAGAGCGAGCCGAGCACCGTCGCCACCACGAGCAGCCGCCGCCGGCCGTACCGGTCCCCGGCGCACGCCGTCCACCAGGCCGTGGCGGCCATCACCACCGCGCCCGCCATCAGCAGTGCCAGCACCAGGGTCCGGGCCAGCCCCAAGGCGCCGGTGGCGTACGCCAGCGCGTAGGTGGTGGTGAGGTAGAAGAGCCCGTAGCCGAGCATGATCGCCCCCGCCCCGAGCAGCACCACCCGGCCGTGCCCCCGCACCACCTCGGCCACCGGCACCCGCGAACGGCCGTGCTGCGCACGGAAGACCGGCGTCTCGCCGATCCGCAGCCGGACGAACAGCCCGACCAGCACCAGCAGCACCGAGGCCAGGAACGGCAGCCGCCAGCCCCACGCCAGGAACGCCGGCTCGGGCAGCCACCAGGCGAGCAGCAGGAACGCCCCGGTGGCCAGGAAGAAGCCGATGCACGGCCCGAGTTGCAGGAAGCCGCCGTACCGTCCCCGGCGGCCGGCCGGCGCGTACTCGGCCAGCAGCAGCGCCGCACCGCCCCACTCACCGCCCAGCCCGACGCCCTGGCACAGCCGCAGCACGGTGAGCAGCACCGGCGCCCAGATGCCCCAACTCCGGTACCCGGGCAGCAGACCGACCGCCGCCGTCGACAGGCCCATCAGCAGCAGCGAGGCCACCAGCGTGGCCTTGCGGCCCGCGCGGTCCCCGAAGTGGCCGAACAGCACCGCGCCGAGCGGGCGGGCCAGGAACGCGGCCGCGTACACCGAGAAGGCGGCCAGCAGCGCCCCGGTCGGCCCGAGTCCGGGGAAGAACACCCGGCCGAAGACCAGCGCGGCGGCGCTGCCGTAGATGAAGAAGTCGTAGAACTCGATCGCGGTGCCCGTCAGCGCGGCCGCGGCCACCCGGCGCAGCCCGCCGGACCCGGCCGCCGGGGCGGGCTCGGGCGCGGTGTCGATGGTCGTCATGACACCCACCCTGCTCGGCCGCTGACCTGCGCGGACAGCGGCCACCGGGGTGATTCGGGAGCGTACCTCCCGCCGCCCGCCGGGGGTGGTGCGCACCGCCCCGGACGGCGGTATGGTGTGCGCTCCCGGAGCAGAAGGGGAGCGGACATGGGCGAGCTGTTCGACGACAACGGCGTGGTCCACCGCCTGATCGCGGTCACCGGCCTCGGGGTGAGCCTGCTGCTGCTCGACCTCGGCCTGGCGCAGTACCGTCAGGGCGGCTCGATGGCCTGGGCGGTGATAGCCGGCGTCCTGGTCCTGGCCACCGGCTACGAGACGGTCCGCCGCTTCCGCCGCGACCGCTGACCACGGCCGGGGCTCTGCCGGCCGGCCGGGACCGGGACGCCGGACGGGGCGTCAGACCTCCTCGGCCAGCTCCAGCCAGGCGAGTTCCAGCTCCTCCTTCTCCTCCTTGACCTTGCGCAGCTGGGCGTCCAGCTCCGCGACCTTGGAGAAGTCGGCGGCGTGCTCGGCGAGCTGGGAGTGCAGCTTGGACTCCTGCTGGTCCAGCTTGGCGATCTGCCGCTCCAGCTTCTGCATCTCCTTCTTCTGCGCCCGGGTGTCACCGGCGGGCTTCGCCGCGGCGGCCGGGGCGAGCGCGGGCGCCGCCTGCTCGGCCATCCGGGCCCGCCGCTCCAGGTACTCGTCGACGCCGTTCGGCAGCATCCGCAGCTTCTTGTCGCCGAGCAGCGCGTGCACGGTGTCGGTGGTGCGCTCGATGAAGAACCGGTCGTGGCTGATCACCACCATCGAACCGGGCCAGCCGTCGAGCAGGTCCTCCAGCTGGTTGAGGGTCTCGATGTCGAGGTCGTTGGTGGGCTCGTCGAGGAACAGCACGTTCGGCTCGTCCATCAGCAGCCGCAGCAGCTGGAGGCGGCGGCGCTCACCGCCGGACAGGTCGCCGACCGGCGTCCACTGCTTGTCCTTGCCGAAGCCGAACTGCTCGCACAGCTGACCGGCACTCATCTCCCGGCCCTTGCCCAGGTCCACCCGGCCGCGGACCTGCTCGACGGCCTGCAGCACCCGGGTCGCCGGGTCCAGTTCGGCGATCTCCTGCGAGAGGTACGCCAGCCGGACGGTCTTGCCGACCTTGATCACACCGGACGCGGGCTGCACGTCGCCGTCGGTGGCGTACGCCGCCTGCATGGCCCGCAGCAGCGAGGTCTTGCCGGCGCCGTTGACGCCGAGCAGGCCGATCCGGTCACCGGGGCCGAGGTTGAAGGTGAGGTTCTCCAGCAGCAGCTTCGGGCCCGCCTTGACGGTGACGTCCTCCAGCTCGAAGACGGTGCGGCCCAGGCGCGCGTTGGCGAACTTCATCAGCTCGCTCTTGTCGCGCGGCTCCGGGACGTCCGCGATCAGCGCGTTGGCGGCCTCGATCCGGTACCGCGGCTTGGAGGTACGGGCGGGGGCACCGCGGCGCAGCCAGGCCAGCTCCTTGCGGGCCAGGTTCTGCCGCTTCTGCTCCTCGGTGGCCTCGATCCGGGAGCGCTCGGCCCGGGCGAAGACGTAGTCGGAGTAGCCGCCCTCGTACTCGTGCACCTCGCCGCGCTGGACGTCCCACATCCGGGTGCAGACCTGGTCCAGGAACCACCGGTCGTGGGTCACGCAGACCAGCGCGGAGCGGCGGAGCTGCAGGTGCCGGGCGAGCCAGGCGATGCCCTCGACGTCGAGGTGGTTGGTGGGCTCGTCCAGCACCACCAGGTCGTGCTCGCCGAGCAGCAGCTTGGCCAGCGCGATCCGGCGGCGCTCGCCACCGGACAGCGGGGCGATCACGGTGTCCAGGCCGAGCTCGAAGCCGGGCAGGTCCAGGCCGCCGAACAGCCCCTGGACGATGTCGCGGATCCGGGCGTCACCGAGCCACTCGTGGTCGGCCCGGCCGGCGATCACCTCCTGCCGGATGGTGGCCTTCGGGTCCAGCGAGTCGTGCTGGGTGAGCACCGCCATCTGCAGCCCGCCGGAGTGCGTGATCCGCCCGCCGTCCGGCTCCTCCAGCTTGGCCAGCATCCGGATCAGCGTGGTCTTCCCGTCGCCGTTGCGCCCGACGACACCGATCCGGTCGCCCTCGCTGACGCCCAGGCTGACCCCGTCCAGCAGGGCGCGGGTGCCGTAGACCTTGGTGACGGACTCGATGGTGGCGAGGTTGACGGCCACTGCTGCTGCGCTCCTGGGATCGACTGCACGCGGGGAGTGCCCCGACCTCCCCAGCCTAGTGGGCGCCCAACCTGGCCCGGGTCGGTGCACCGGCGCGGTACCGTGCGAATGTCACACGGCGAACCCGACGGCGGAGGTGTGCGGTGACCGCGATCGAGGACCGGCCCCAGATGCTGTCCGAGGAGTTCGAACGGATCGCTCTGGCGGCCGAGCGTGAGGGCATCCGGATGGAGTTCATCCACGGGCGGATCGGAGTCAAGGCGGTGCCCGACGGCGACCACGACGAGATCATCCGCTGGGTGATGGAGCAGTGCATGCAGCAGCGCCCGGACCTGTGGCTGTACCCGGAGCGCGGCTTGCGGGTGGAGACCTACCGCAAGGGCCACGCCAAGCCGGACGGCACGCTCGCTCCGAAGGGCAGCTTCGCCGGCCAGGGTGAGTGGGCCTCCGCCGAGCGGGCCCTGATGGTGGTCGAGGTGACCTCGTACGACACCGACACCGACCGCCGCGACCGGGACCAGAAGCCCCGTGCCTACGCGGAGACCGGCATCCCGGTCTACCTGCTGGTGGACCGGGACAGCTGCGAGGTCCTGGTGTTCAGCGAGCCCGAGGACGGCACGTACGTCAGCCTGGTGCGCCGCCCGTTCGGCAAGGCCGTCGCACTGCCGGACCCGGTCGGGATCGCGCTGGACACCGAGCCGTTCAAGGCCTGGGTGCGCTGACCTCGGCTCCCGGGACCGGGCCGTACGTCGCGTGGGCGGCGCGGCAGGTGCCGGAGGCCAGCAGGGCCCGGGCGACCGACTCGGCCGCCTCCGCGTCCTTGGCCAGGAAGGCGCAGGTCGGGCCGGAGCCGGAGACCAGGGCGGCCAGCGCGCCGGCCTCGGTGCCGGCCCGCAGGGTGTCGGCGAGCGAGGGGCGCAGCGAGAGCGCGGCGGCCTGGAGGTCGTTGGCCAGCGCCTCGGCGAGCGCCACCGGGTCGCCGTCGGCGAGGGCCGCGAGCAGGGCCGGGTCGGCGTCCGGGGTGGGCACCTCGGCCTCGGTGGAGCCGGTGCCGGCCTCGTCCCGCAGGCGGTCGCACTCCCGGAAGACGGCCGGCGTGGACAGGCCGCCGTCGGCGACCGCGAACACCCAGTGGAAGGTGCCGCTGGCCGGCAGCCGCTCCAGCAGCTCGCCCCGGCCGCGCCCCAGCGCGACCCCGCCGACCAGCGCGAACGGCACGTCGGAGCCCAGCTCGGCGGCCAGCTCCAGCAGGGTCTCCAGCGGGGTGTCCAGCCCCCACAGCGCGTCGCAGGCGACCAGCGCGGCCGCTCCGTCCGCGCTGCCGCCAGCCATCCCGCCGGCCACCGGGATGGCCTTGTCGATGTGCAGCCGCACGTGCGGCTCGATGCCGTGGCGGGCGGCCAGCAGCCGGGCGGCGCGGGCGGCCAGGTTGGTGTCGTCGAGCGGCACCTGCGCGGCGTCGGGCCCGGAGCAGGTGAGCGTGACGCCCTCACCGGGGGCGGCGGTGACCTCATCGCCGAGGGCGACCGCGAAGAAGACGTTGGCCAGGTCGTGGAAGCCGTCGGCGCGCAGGCCGCCGACGCCCAGCTGGACGTTGACCTTGGCGGGGACCTTGACCGTGATCACTGTGCGTCCGCCTTCGGCTTGTGCTCGGCGATGGCGGCGAACTGCTCGACCGTCAGCATCTCGCCGCGCAGCTTGTGGTCGATCCCGGCCCCGGCGAGCGCCTGCTCGGCCGCGGCCGGGGAGCCGGCCCAGCCGGCCAGCGCGGCGCGCAGCGTCTTGCGGCGCTGGGCGAAGGCGGCGTCGACCACCGCGAAGACCTCCTGGCGGGAGGCGGTGGTGGCGGGCGGCTCGCGGCGCACCAGCGAGACCAGGCCGGAGTCGACGTTGGGCGCGGGCCAGAAGACGTTGCGGCCGATCGCGCCGGCCCGCTTCACCTCCGCGTACCAGTTGGCCTTGACCGAGGGCACCCCGTAGACCTTGTTGCCGGGCTTGGCGGCGAGCCGGTCGGCGACCTCGCTCTGCACCATCACCAGGGTGCGCTCGATGCTGGGGAAGGTGGCCAGCATGTGCAGCAGCACCGGGACTGCGACGTTGTACGGGAGGTTGGCGACCAGCGCGGTGGGCGCCGGGCCGGGCAGTTCGGTGACCTCCATGGCGTCGCTGAGGACCAGGTCGAAGTCCTTGGCGCGGGCCGGCATCCGGGCCTCGATGGTGGTCGGCAGGTGCTGGGCCAGCAGCGGGTCGATCTCCACCGCCGTGACGTGCGCCGCGACCTCCAGCAGCGCGAGGGTGAGCGAGCCGAGCCCGGGCCCGACCTCCACCACCGCGTCCTCGGCGGTGACCCCGCCGGCCCGCACGATGCGCCGGACGGTGTTGCCGTCGATGACGAAGTTCTGCCCGCGCTGCTTGGTCGGCTTCACGCCCAGCGTGGCGGCCAGCTCCCGGATGTCGGAGGCGCCCAGGAGGTGGCTGTCAGGGGTGGGGTCGGTGGTGCTCACCCGCCAAGGATACGGGCGGGGCGGGTGCTCACAGTTCGACGACCTGCTTCAGACCGATCTCGACCGGGTACGGCACGTCGTACGTCCGGCCCCTGGACGGCGGACGCATCCAGTCGGTCGGCTCAGTAGGCGAAGGCGCGGGCCGTGTTGGCCGCGATCATGGTGGCGAGCTCGTCCTCGTGCAGCGACAGCGTGTCGGCCATCGAGCGCAAGGTGACCGGGATCAGGTACGGCGCGTTGGGGCGGCCCCGGTAGGGATGCGGGGTCAGGTACGGGGCGTCGGTCTCCACCAGGATCCGGTCGAGCGGGGTGGCGGCGAGGGCGTCCCGCAGTTCCTGGTTGGCCTTGAAGGTGACCGGGCCGGCGAAGGAGAGGTACCAGCCGTGTTCGGCGCAGACCTTGGCCATCGCGGCGTCGCCGGAGTAGCAGTGGAAGACGGTGCGCTCGGGCGCGCCCTCGGCCAGCAGCAGGTCGATGACGTCCTCGTGGGCGTCGCGGTCGTGGATCACCAGGGCCTTGCCGTGCCGCTTGGCGATCTCGATGTGCCGGCGGAAGGACTCCTTCTGGATGTCCACCCCCTCCGGCCCGGTGCGGAAGTAGTCGAGGCCGGTCTCGCCGACCGCCTTGACCTGCGGCAGGGCCGCCAGCCGGTCGATCTCGGCGAGCGCCTCCTGGAGCGCCGCGTCGCCGCCCGCGCCGCGGTGCTGCCGGGACCAGCCGTCGCCGTCGCCGAGGACCAGCCGGGGAGCCTCGTTGGGGTGCAGCGCCACGGCGGCGTGCACCTGCTCGAACTCCCCGGCCAGGTCCGCGGCCCAGCGCGAACCGGCCACGTCGCAGCCGACCTGGACGACCGCGGTCACCCCGACCGAGGCGGCCTTGGCCAGCCCCTCGGCCGGGGTGCCGGACTGCATGTCCAGGTGGGTGTGCGAGTCGGCCACCGCCACCGCCAGCGGGGCGGGCAGTGGCGGCGGGGTGGTGCGGTCCGCGTCCTTCTTCGCCATGTCAGGCAGCAGGCTTCTCTTCGAGGCGGGGGAAGAGGATGTCACCCTTGGTGACCTGCGACCCGGCGGGCAGCCGGCCCCAGTCGGCGACGGTGCCGATGGTCTGCCCGGCCAGCGAGCCGAGCGAGGCCTCGGCGCCCAGCGACTCCCAGAGCTTCTCGGAGCTCTCCGGCATCAGCGGGTTGAGCAGCACGGCGGTGGCCCGCAGCGCCTCGGCCGCCGTGTAGAGGATGGTGGCCAGCCGCGCCTGCCCCTCCTCGGAGGTGTCCTTGGCGACCTTCCAGGGCTCCTGCTCGGTCAGGTAGCCGTTGACCAGCTTCACGAACTCGAAGACCGCCGCGATGCCGCCGGCGAAGTCCAGCTCCTCGCCGATCTTCTGGTCGGCGGTCTTCGCCGCGGCGGCGAGGCCCTCGGCGACGGCCTGCTCCGCGGCGCCCGCGGCGGTCGCGGCCGGCAGCACCCCGTCGAAGTACTTGCCGACCATGGCCGCCACCCGGGAGGCCAGGTTGCCGTAGTCGTTGGCCAGTTCGGAGGTGTACCGGGCGGTGAAGTCCTCCCAGGAGAACGAGCCGTCGGTGCCGAACGGGATGGCCCGCAGGAAGTAGTACCGGTAGGCGTCCACACCGAAGTGCGAGGTGAGGTCCTGCGGCGCGATGCCGGTCAGGTTGGACTTGCTCATCTTCTCGCCGCCGACCATCAGCCAGCCGTTGGCCACCACCCGCTTGGGCAGCGGCAGGCCGGCCGCCATCAGCATGGCGGGCCAGATCACCGCATGGAAGCGCAGGATGTCCTTGCCGACCAGGTGCACCGAGGCCGGCCACAGCTCGGCGAAGCGCTCGGGGTCGGAGCCGTATCCGGCGGCGGTGATGTAGTTCTGCAGCGCGTCCACCCACACGTAGAGCACGTGCTTCTCGTCCCAGGGCAGCGGGACGCCCCAGTTGAAGGTGGAGCGGGAGATCGAGAGGTCCTTGAGGTCCTGCTCGACGAAGCGCAGCACCTCGTTGCGGGCCGAGGCCGGCTGGATGAAGTCCGGGTTGGCGGCGTAGAACTCCAGCAGCTTCGGCCCGTAGGCGGAGAGCCGGAAGAAGTAGTTCTCCTCCTCCAGCCACTCGACCGGCTTCTTGTGGATCGGGCAGAGCTTCTCGTCCTCGGTCGCACCGGGCAGCAGCTCGCCGGGGAGCTTGTACTCCTCGCAGCCGACGCAGTACGGGCCGGAGTAGCCGCCCTTGTAGATCTCGCCCTTGTCGTGCAGGTCCTGGACGAACTCCTGCACCCGGGCGGTGTGCCGCTCCTGGGTGGTCCGGATGAAGTCGTCGTTGGCGATGTTGAGGTGCCGCCAGAGCGGCTTCCAGGCCTCTTCCACCAGCTTGTCGCACCACTCCTGCGGGGAGACGCCGTTGGCCTCCGCGGTGCGCAGGATCTTCTGGCCGTGCTCGTCGGTGCCGGTCAGGTACCAGGTCCGCTCGCCGCGCTGGCGGTGCCAGCGGGTCAGCACGTCGCCCGCCACCGTGGTGTACGCATGGCCCAGGTGCGGGCGGTCGTTCACGTAGTAGATCGGGGTCGTGACGTAGTACGCCGAGCGCGGGGCGTCGGTGGTGGTGTCGTCTGCAGTGGCCGCCATGGTCAGAAATCTTAGCCGCGCGAAGGAACCACCCTCGACCGGTTAACGGGCGGGCGGCTCCCGCGCGCGGCCGTCGTCGTCAGGACCCCTGGTCGGTGTGCCGGGCCGCACGCCGGAACCAGCGCCGCCGGGCCTCCGTGTGCGGCAGCAGGGCGGGCGGCGGGGTGGCCGGACCGGCGTGCGAGGGGTAGCCCGGCGCGGTGTGCTCCTGGTGCTCGGCGCTGGCCACCCGGCCCTCGCGCATGATCCGCACGGTGTGTCCGCCGCACCCCGGGCAGCTCGGCTGGCGCAGCGGGGACGGCACCCGCACGCCGTTGGCGTGGTACTCGAAGACGATGTGGCCGTCCTGGGCCACGTGGTGCTCGATGTCGTAGGCCTGCTCCCAGCCGTAGCCGCAGCTCAGGCACGCGAAGGAGTAGGCCTCCCGGACGGTCTCGACCGGGGTGCGGGTCCGGGTGGTCAGTCCGGGGCCGCTCGGTGCGTTCCCACTCAGAGGGCTACCGATCGTGTCGCTCATAGCCGTCTCCCAGTGCCCGCCGGGCGAGGCGCCCGGCTCGGGTCTTTCCATCCCAGGAAATGCCCGGACGGCCCCGCCCGCTACCCGGCTTGTCAACTCTTGGGCCCGAATTGGCGAGCGTTGTACCAACTCGCGGTCAAAGCTTCGCGAGCCGGACGTTTGCGGGGTGCTTCCCTCCAAGGTACGCGCCGCCGTGGCTGCGGGCACCCGCGCCGAGCTGCGGTTTTCCGCCCGGCGCAGCGCGGGCGCAGCGCCGGTGCAGCGCGCGCTCAGCCGCTGTTCTTGGCGGCGACCACGGCGTCGAAGACCTCGCGCTTGGGCAGGCCGAGCTCGACGGCGACGGCCGCGATGGCCTCCTTGCGGCGTTCCCCGGCCTCTTCCCGGACGGCCACCCGGCGGGCCAGCTCTTCGGGCCCGAACTGCTCCGGGGCGGCCGGCGGGGCGCCCGCCACCACGACGGTGATCTCGCCGCGGACACCGTCGGCGGCCCAGGCGGCCAGCTCGGCCAGTGGCCCGCGCTTGACCTCCTCGTAGGTCTTGGTGAGTTCGCGGCAGACGGCGGCCGGGCGTTCGGCGCCGAAGGCCTCGGCCATCGCGGCGAGGGTCTCGGCGATCCGGTGCGGGGCCTCGAAGAACACCATGGTGCGCGGCTCGGCGGCGACCTCGGCCAGCTGCCGGGAGCGGTCGCCCGCCTTGCGCGGCAGGAAGCCCTCGAAGGTGAAGCGGTCGACCGGCAGGCCGGACAGCGCCAGCGCGGTGAGCACCGCGGACGGGCCGGGCACGGCGGTGACCTTGATGTCCGCGGTGACCGCCGCGTCCACCAGCCGGTAGCCGGGGTCGGAGACCGAGGGCATGCCCGCGTCCGTGACCAGCAGCACCCGGGCGCCGCCGAGCAGCGCCTCGACCAGTTCGGGGGTGCGGGCCACCTCGTTGCCCTCGAAGTAGGAGACCACCCGCCCGGCCGGGGTCACCCCGAGCGCCTGGGTGAGGCGGCGCAGCCGCCGGGTGTCCTCGGCCGCGATCACGTCCGCCGAGGCGAGCTCGGTGAGCAGCCGGGGCGGCGCGTCCGCGACGTCGCCGATGGGGGTGCCCGCAAGTACCAGTACTCCTGTCACCCGGCCATCCTCGCAGGCGCGGGGGCCGGTACGGACCTGTGGCCGATTCGGGGAGCAATCGGGCAGCTGCGGAGGTAGGGGTACCGCTCTCACCCCGCGCCCCTACGATGTGGCGCGTGAGCGGCGACATCGCACCCCCGACGCCCGTGGGCGTGGACCACCCCGAGCAGGCCGGCGTGGCCGTGCTCGACGCGGCCGGGGTCCCGGCCGCGCGCACGGCCCCCTCGGGCTGGGCCGGGCGGCTGGCCGGCCTCGGCTACCCGGCGCCCCGGCGCCCGGATCCGGCGGAGTTCCTGGTGCCGCCGATGCCGGACGGCCCGGGGGTGACCCCGCGGCGGGTGCCGCCCTCGCCCCTGCTGCTGCGGCTCGGTCTGCAGTTGCCGGGTCCGCTGTGGTCCTGGCTGTGCCGCTGGTCGGGCTGGCTGGGCCCGCTGCTGGTGGCGGTGTTCGGCGGGGTGCTGCGGTTCGCCGGCCTCGGCGGCCCGCACGCGCTGATCTTCGACGAGACGTACTACGCCAAGGACGCCTACTCGCTCTGGCGCGGCGGCTACGAGACCAGCTGGGCGGACGACGCCAACTCCCAGATCATGGCGCCGCACCAGACCATCCCGTACCGGGCGGACCCGGCGTACATCGTCCACCCGCCGGTCGGTAAGTGGATCATCGGGATCGGCGAGCAGCTGTTCGGCATGCATCCGTTCGGGTGGCGGTTCATGACCGCGGTGCTCGGGACGCTGTCGATCCTGATGCTGGCCCGGATCGGCCGCCGGCTGTTCCGCTCGACCCTGCTGGGCTGCGTGGCCGGGCTGCTGCTGTCGGTGGACGGGCTGCACTTCGTGCTGAGCCGCTCGGCGCTGCTGGACCTGGTGGTGATGTTCTGGGGTCTGGCCGCGTTCGGCTTCCTGCTGCTGGACCGGGACCGGACCCGGGGGCTGGTGGCCCGCCGGCTGGCCGAGCGGCCGGGCGGTGACTGGCTGTTCACCGGCTGGCGCCCGTACCGGCTGGCCGCGGCGGTCAGCCTCGGCCTGATGACCGCCACCAAGTGGAGCGGCCTGTACGTGCTGGTCGCGTTCTGCCTGCTGAGCGTCGCCTGGGACATGGGCACCCGGAAGGTGGCCGGCAGCCGCCACTGGGCCGTCTGGGGGCTGTGGGACGCACTGGTGGCCGGCCCGCTGATGCTGGTGATCACCGTCGGGGTCTACCTGGCGTCGTGGACCGGCTGGTTCCTGAGCAGCACCGAGCCCGGCAAGGGCGGCTACGGCCGGGACTGGGCGGCCACCCAGCCGCACGTCCTGCCGGACCACCTGCTCGGTCTGCCGATGCCGCAGTTCGAGGCGCTGCGCAGCCTGTGGCACTACCACCAGACCATGTACGACTTCCACGTCGGCCTGGTCAGCCCGCACACCTACCAGTCGAACCCGTGGAGCTGGCTGGTGGTCGGCCGGCCGGTGTCCTTCTTCTACGAGTCGCCGAAGTTCGGCGAGTCCGGCTGTACCGCCAACGAGTGCGCCCGCGAGGTGCTGGGCATCGGCACGCCGATCCTGTGGTGGGCGGGTGTGGTGGCGCTGGCGTACTGCCTGTACCGGTGGCTGCTGCGGCGGGACTGGCGGGCCGGGGCGGTGCTGTGCGGGCTGGCCGCGAGCTACCTGCCGTGGATGTTCTTCCAGCAGCGGACGATCTTCCTGTTCTACGCGGTCGCCTTCGTGCCGTTCGTGGTGCTCGCGGTGACCATGATGATCGGCGCGATGCTCGGCCCGGCCGGTGCCTCGCCGGACCGGCGGCTGGTCGGCGGCGCGGCGGCGGGCCTGCTGGTGCTCGCGGTGATGTGGAACTTCCTGTACTTCTACCCGCTGTACACCGGGCAGACGATCCCGATGGACGACTGGCGCGGCCGGATGTGGTTCACCAGCTGGATCTGACCCGGTCCGGGCCCGGTCGTCTGTACCAGCTGTGTCACAGGTGACGTGTGGTGCCGGGGTGGACGCGAGGTGTGTGCGTAGGGTGTCAGGGCCGTCCATCGGCCTGATCACACGGGGGAACACACACCATGAACAAGGGCGCCAAGATCGGCATCAGTGCGGTCGCCACAGCCATGCTGGCGGTGGCCGGCTACGGGGCGTACAACATCGCCACGGCGGTCGGCGGCGGCGCCAAGGCGGGCCCCCGCACGGTGGTCGCCGAGGCGCCCGGTGCGGACGCGGCGGCGGCCGGGGCCAAGGCCTTCCTGGAGGCGTGGGCCAAGGGCGACCTGGAGGCGGCGGCGGCGCTGACCGACGCCCCGGGGGACGCGGTCACCACCTTGGGGGCCTTCCAGCAGAAGGTGGCGCCGACCGCGATCACGCTCACCCCCGGTGGCCCGGCCACCGCCGCCCCGGCCGCCTCCTCGGCGCCGTCCGCCCCGGCGGGTACGGCGTCGGCCGCCCCGGTGCCGGACCACCAGGTGCCGCTCTCGTTCAAGGCCAAGGTCGAGTTCGCCCAGACCGGCACCGCCTGGAGCTACGACGGTGTGCTCGGCATGGTGAAGATGAGCGACGGCAAGGCGGCCGTGCACTGGATCCCGGGCGTGGTCCACCCGAAGCTGGGCCCGGGCGAGTCGATCGCGGTCAAGCCGGTCACCGCGCAGGCCACCACGGTGGTCGACCGCCACAACAAGGCACTGAACTTCCCCTCGATCACGGCGCAGCTGGGCCAGATCAAGGCGCCGGCGCCGGACGGCTCGGCCACCGCCGGCAGTGCCGTGGTGATCAGCGACGACACCGGCAAGGCGAAGCCGGAGACGGTGTTCACCATCGTCGAGCCCAAGCCCGCGCCGCCGTTGAAGCTCACCATCGACGCCGACCTGCAGAAGGCCGCCGAGGCGGCCGTCCAGGAGGCTTCCAAGGGCGGCACGCTGAAGTCCTCGATCGTGGCGGTCGAGCCCAGCACCGGGAACATCCTGGCCTTCGCCAACGCCCCGACCAACGGCCAGAACCGTGCCTTCGGCGCCTCCATCGCCCCTGGCTCCACCATGAAGGTCATCACCTCGGCGGCCCTGATGGAGGCCGGGGTCACCCCGGACACCCCGGTGGCCTGCCCGGACGGCACCAACGTCGGCGGCCAGGACTTCAAGAACGACTTCCCCGACGCGCACCTGGACTACAAGTTCCGCCAGGACTTCGCCCAGTCCTGCAACACCGCCTTCATCAACGAGGGCAAGGCGCGGCTGAAGAACGACACGCTGCCCGCGATGGCCAAGGACGTGTTCGGGCTCGGCCTGGTCTGGCAGACCGGCCTGTCCAACTTCGACACCGCCGTCCCCGCCCCCAAGGGCGCCAACGAGATGGTGGCCGAGTTCATCGGTCAGGGCCGGATCCAGACCAACTCGCTGGCCATGGCCTCGGTCTCGGCCACCGTGCAGAGCGGAACGTTCCGCCAGCCGATCCTGATCGCGGGCCTGCCGCAGACCCCGGCCAAGCGTCAGCTGTCCGCCGACGTGCTGACCGGCCTGCGGACGGTGATGAACGAGACCGTGCGCACCGGCACCGCGGCCAAGCTGATGTCCGGCATGGCGTCCGGCGCCGGCGCCAAGACCGGCACGGCGGAGGTCGGCAACCAGGCGGCCGCCAACAGCTGGTTCACCGCCTTCCGGGGCAACCTGGCGGTCGCCGCCGAGGTCGAGGCCGGCGGGCACGGCGCCGACGCCGCCGGTCCGGCCGCCGTGAAGCTGCTGCAGATCGGCAACGGCTGAGCCCGGTGGCCGGGCCGTCCGCCCGGTCGTCACACCCCGGCCAGCACCGCCGGGGTGTGGCGGCTCCCCCGTCCGCCGCGCCAGCCCCAGCTGTGGGTGGCCAGCCGCGGCCAGATCACCAGGACGGTCGGCAGGGCGAGATAGCCGAAGCGGCCCGCCGGGGCGAGCATGAAGGCCACCGCCAGCCCGGCGGCCAGCAGGTCGCAGGCGGCGACCGCGGAGGTCGGCGGGTAGGCCAGCAGCCACAGCGCGACGGCCAGGCCCGCCAGGCACAGCAGGGTGAGCGAGATGGTGTGCCCGGTCGGGCCGAGCCCGGCCAGCACCTTGCCGGGCAGCGGGCTGCCGGCCGGGGTGTGCACGGCGGTCAGCCCGAGCGGGAAGCGGACCACCTGCTCGCGCAGCTCGCGGCCGGCGCTCAGCGCGGTCGGCAGGATCACCGCGACGGTGACCGAGAGCGCCACCACGGCGGCGCGGGCGGCGGGCCGGCGGCCGTACAGCCGCCACAGCAGCAGCACCGCGACCGGCAGCGCGGGCCAGGCCGTCCACTTGAGGGTGCAGGCCAGCGCCAGGACCAGCCCGGCGGAGACCGGACGGCCACGGGCGGCGAGCGCCATCGCCAGGCAGCAGACGCCGATCAGCGGCAGGTCGACCCCGCCGACGGCGAGGGCCAGCGCGATCAGCGGGGAGGCGGTCAGCGCGGCGAGCGGGAGCAGCGGCGCCCGGTCGGGGGTGGCCGGGCGCAGCAGCCGCCAGCAGGCCAGCAGGCAGACCAGCAGGGTGGCGGCGAACCAGATCCGGGCGTCGCCGAGCACCAGGGTGACCGGGTTGCCGGAGCCGAGGGCCGCCCGGGGCATCCCGAACAGGGCCATCGCCGGCAGGTACGGGTTGTAGTCGGTGACCTGGACCGGGTCGGCCAGGTACGGGCTGCCGGTGTGCAGCAGCAGGTGGGCGGAGCGTTCGACCACCATCACCTCGGACTGGTGGCGGCCCTGGACCGCGAGCAGGATCAGCGGCGCCAGCACCGCGCCGGCCAGCGCCACCAGGGCGGCGGCCCGCGGGCCCAGGCGTGGCGGCAGGGTGAGGCACAGGAGGGCGGCCAGCGCGTAGGTCGGGGCGGCGACGGTGCCCCAGAAGACCTGGTTGGAGAGGTCGGAGACGAGCGGGAACGCCTCGGCCCAGCCGGCCGCGACCAGGCAGCCGAGGGCCTGGACGCCCCGGTGTCCGGCCCACCGGCCGGGGTCGCGGCCGCGTGGGGCGCGCTGTCGGGGGACCTTCCCGTCGCCGCCTGAGCCGTGGCTCCCGCGCACGGCGCAGTCGGCCTGCCCGGCGGGGGACTGCGGACGTGTGCTCACCATGGCAGGAAGATTAGGCGGTTGCGTGTGCGCTGTCCCCGCACTCGGCGCGCTTGTTCTGTGGAGCTTCGGCCCGGGTGGGGGCCGCCGGCCTTCGCCGGCGGCCCCGGACCGGCTCAGCGGTCCGCTGCCGGGTCCGTTGCGGAACGGGTTAGGGCGAGCTTCGAGTGCTTGACGCTGTACCCGAAGTACACGACGGCGGCGACCGCCAGCGCCACGCCGAAGGCGGCGAAGGTGGTGCCGTGCAGCCCCTTGATCAGGTAGATGCAGAAGCCCAGGCTGGCCAGCGGCACGACCGGGAAGAGCGGCACCTTGAAGCCGCGCGGCAGGTCCGGCTGGGTACGGCGGAGCACCATGACGCCGACGGACACCACCGAGAAGGCGACCAGGGTGCCCAGGCTGGTGAGGTCGGTCAGCACGTCCAGCGGGACGAAGGCGGCCAGCAGGGCCACCGCGACGCCGACCACCAGGGTGTTCCACACCGGGGTGCCGGTCCGCGGGGAGACCTGGGCGAAGCGCGGGGGCAGCATGCCGTCGCGGCCCATCGAGTACAGGATCCGGGTCTGGCCGTAGATCACCACCAGGGTGATGCTGAAGATCGACACGATCGCGCCGAGCGCGAACAGGGTGGCCGGCCAGCTCTGCCCGGTGACGTCCTGGAGGATCTGCGCGAGCCCGGCCTGCTGGCCCTCGAAGTCCTGCCAGGGCTGCGCGCCGACCGCGGTGACCGCGACCGCGACGTACAGCAGGGTGACCACCACCAGGGCGATGATGATCGCCAGCGGGAGGGTGCGGCGCGGGTTCCTGACCTCCTCGCCGGCGGTGGAGACGGCGTCCAGGCCGATGAACGAGAAGAAGATGCTGGAGGCGGCCGCGCTGATGCCGCTCCACCCGTGCGGGGCGAAGTTGCTGAGGTTGTCGGCCTGGAAGCCGGTCAGGCCGATCGCCACGAAGAGCACCAGGATCGCGATCTTGATCCCCACCATGACGGTGTTGACCTTGACCGACTCGCTCACCCCGCGGATCAGCAGCGTGACCACCATCGCGACCAGGATCACCGCGGGCAGGTTGAAGTACCCGCCGCCGCCCGGCGGGTCGGCCAGCGCGGCCGGGATCCGGAAGCCGAACACCAGGTCGAAGAACTTGTTCAGGTACTCGCCCCAGCTGACCGCGATGGCCGACGCCGACACGCCGTACTCGAGCAGCAGGCAGACCCCGACGCCGAAGGCGACCAGCTCGCCCATGGTGGCGTAGGCGTAGGAGTACGAGGAGCCGGAGACCGGGATCGCGGACGCCATCTCGGCGTAGCACAGGGCGGTCAGCCCGGCCGTGACCGCGGCCAGCAGGAAGGACACCACGACGGCCGGTCCGGCCTGCGGCACCGCGTCGCTGAGCACGAAGAAGATGCCGGTGCCGACGGTCGCGCCGATGCCGATCGCGGACAGCTGCCAGAGCCCGATCGAGCGCCGCAGGTGGATGCCGGAGCGGTCGCCGCCCTCGGGGGCGCCGGCGGCCGGAGCCTCGCGCCCCTCGCTCTCGGCGATCAGGGTGGCGACGGGCTTGCGTCTGAGGACTTGCCGGCTGAGGGCGGTCTTGCTGGCCAAAGCACGGATCTTTCCGGTCGGGGGGAGAGTGGATCGCGCGGCCGGTCACCCGGCGGCCTGGGGGTGCCACAGACGGGACCAACCGAACAAAGATGGGACAGTACCCCGCGAAAGCACCAGTGGTGCAATCGGCACCCGGCAGGGTCCGGCTTGTACGGATCGTCGCGTGTCGATGGACATTTACGGACATATCTCCGCGAAGTCAGCCCTCGTCCAGGACCGCCTGCATGACGGACCGGGCGATCGGCGCGGCCAGCCTGCCGCCCGTCACATCGGTGGCGTCGCTGTCGGCGACCACCACCGCCACCGCGACCGGAGGCGGGCCCGCCGACCCCGCCGGGCGGGCCCAGGAGATGAACCAGGCGTACGGCACCCCGGAGTTGCCGACCCCGTGCTGGGCTGTGCCGGTCTTGCCGCCGACGGTGGCGCCGGGGATCCGGGCGGCCCGCCCGGTGCCCTGCTCGACCACGTCCGTCATCAGCCCCTGCACCTGCCCGGCCACCGCCGCGCCCATCGCCTCCTTGTAGAGCTCGGGCCGCATGACCTGGACGGCGGTCCCGTCGGACTTCGTCAGTCTGTCCACAAGCTGTGGATACATCACCCGGCCGCCGTTGGCGACGCCCGCCGCGACCATCGCCATCACCAGCGGGGTGGCCGCGGTGTCGAACTGGCCGATCGAGGAGAGTGCCAGCTGCGAGGGCTCCATCTCGGTGTCGAAGTTGCTGCGCGCGGCCCGGACCGGGACGTCCAGCGACGCGTCGTTGAAGCCGAAGTTCTCGGCCATCGACACCATCCCCTCCTGCCCCACCTGCACCCCGAGGTAGCCCAGCACGCTGTTGCAGGACAGCACCATCGCGGTGTCCAGCGGCAGGTCCGGCCGGTCGCACGCCGCGGTGTCGTTGACCAGGGTGGTGGTGGTCCCGGGCAGCACGTACGGCGAGGGCGCCCCGGTGGGCGCGGCCGGGTCGCTCACCACGCCGTCCTGGAGCGCGGCGGCGGCGGTGACCACCTTGAAGGTCGAGCCGGGCGGGTAGATCTGACGCAGCGCCCGGTTGAGCATCGGCTGGTCCGGGTCGGCCTGCAGCCGGTCCCAGGCCCGCCGGTCGGCTGCGCCGGAGCCCGCGAAGCTGCCCGGGTCGTACGAGGGGGTGCTGGCCAGCGCGAGGATCCGGCCGGTGGCCGGCTCGATCGCGACGACCGCGCCCTGCTGGCGGCCGAGGCCCTTGACCGCGGCATCCTGGGCCGCCCGGTCGAGGGTGGTGACCACGTCCCCGCCGGGGTTCTGCCGGCGGCTGACCGCGTCCCACAGCGCCCACCCGGCGAGCCGGCTGTCGGTGCCGGAGAGCAGGTCGTCGTAGACGCCCTCGAGCTGGGTGTTGCCGTACGTCTGGGAGGAGAAGCCGGTGACCGCGGCGTAGCGCGGGCCGTCGGTGTAGGTGCGCTCGTAGTCGAACCGCCCGCCGGTCGGGGTGGAGCCGGTCACCGGCTGCCCGTCCACCAGGATGTTGCCGCGCGGCTGGTCGTAGCGCTGCACGGTGAGCCGCTGGTTGGCCGGGTTGTGGTCCAGCTCGTCCTTGCGGAACACCTGGACCCGGGTGGCCTGCGCGATCAGCGCGACGATCAGCAGCACGCAGAAGGTCCCGGCCCGCCGGCCGGTGGTGGAGATGCCCGGCAGGCCCTGCGGGCCGCCGCCCGGGGAGCCGGGTCCGCCCCGGGACCGGCCGCGGCGGCGCATCAGGCCGCCTCGGCGGGCGGCGGCCGGCGGGCCAGGTCGCTCATCCGCACCAGCAGCGCCACGATGATCCAGTTGGTGACCACCGATGAGCCGCCCTGGGCGATGAACGGCAGCGTCATCCCGGTCAGCGGGATCAGCGCCAGCACCCCGCCGGCCACCACGAACACCTGCAGCCCGACGATGGCGGCCAGGCCGATCGCCAGCAGCCGGCCGAACGGGTCGCGCAGCGCGATGCCGGTGCTGAAGCCCCGGGAGATCAGCAGCGCGTACAGCAGGAAGACCGCCGTCAGGCCGGCCAGGCCGAGCTCCTCGCCGATGGTGGCGAGGATGAAGTCCGACTTGGCCGCGAAGCCGATCAGGATCGACCGGCCGACGCCGAGACCGGTGCCCAGCAGCCCGCCCCAGGCGAAGGCGAACAGCGACTGGGCGATCTGGTTGGGCCCCTGGCCGGCGGCGATCGAGCCGAGCGGGTCCAGCCAGTCGGTGACCCGGCCGTGCACGTGCGGCGAGAGCCAGCCGACCCCCGCCGCCCCGACCGCGGCCAGGAACAGGCCGATCGCGATCCAGCCGCTGCGGGCGGTGGCCACGTACAGCATCACCACGAACAGGCCGAAGAAGAGCAGCGAGGTGCCCAGGTCCGTCTCCAGCACCAGGACGGCCACGAAGGCCGCCCAGATCAGCAGCACCGGCCCGATCACCCGCCCGCGCGGCAGCTGGAACCACAGCACCCTTCGGCCGGTCAGGGCGAGCGCGTCCCGGTGCACGGCCAGGTAGGCGGCGAAGAACACCGCCAGCAGGATCTTGGCGAACTCGCCGGGCTGGAAGGAGAGCGGACCGATGGTGATCCAGATCCGCGAGCCGTACACCGGCGGGAAGAAGATCGGCAGGACCAGCAGCACCAGGGCCGCCAGCGCGCCCACGTAGGCGTAGCGCTGCAGGATCCGGTGGTCGCGCAGCAGCAGGACGACCGCGATGAACAGCGCCACCCCGAGGGCCGACCACAGCAGCTGGGTCGGTGCGGCCGCGCTGCCCGGGGTGGCCCGGTCCAGCCGGTAGATGACGACCAGTCCGATCCCGTTCAGCAGGATCCCGATCGGCAGCAGCAGCGGGTCCGCGTACCGGGCCTTCCAGCGCACCACCGCGTGGGCGAGCAGCGCAAGGACGCCGAGCGCGGTGCCGTACCCGGCGGCGTCGGAGGGCACCCGGCCGTCCAGGTTGGCGCCGACCTCGGCGTAGCCGAAGACCGGGATCAGCACGGCTGCGACGAGCAGGGCGAGTTCGGTGTTGCGCCGGGTGCGGACCGGCCGTCCGGCGGGGGCGCCGGCCCGGGCGGTCGCCGAGGGTGTGGCCACGGGCCGTCCTGTCCTGCTTCAGGTCCTGCTTGCGGTCCTGCTCGTGTGCTGTCCCGGGATGCGGACAGGGGCGGACCGGGTCGCCGCCCGGTCCGCCCCTGTCCGGCCGCTGCGGCCGGCCGGCTCAGACCGCGGCGCCCTGCGCGGCCTTGACGGCCTCGCGCAGGTGCTCCTCCTCCTCGGTGGTCAGCGAGGTCTGGATGATCTCGCCGCCGAACGGCGCCAGCGCCGGGACCACCTTGTCCGCGGTCGCCTTGCGGACCAGCAGGAAGACGGCGGCGCTGCCCGGCTGGAGGTGCTGGCCGACCTGGCGCATGAAGGTGTCGTCCACCCCGACGTCGGCGGACGCGCCGACCGCGGCGCCGGTGGCCCCGCCGAGCGCCGCGCCCAGGAACGGCATGAAGAACAGCAGCCCGATCACCCCGCCCCACAGCGCGCCGGTGGCGGCGCCCGCGCCGGTGGTGGAGACCATCTGGTGCAGCTTGATCTTCCCGTCCTCGCGGCGCTCCACGACCACGATGTCCTCCAGCTCGATCAGCTTCTGCTTCTGCAGGCCGACCGTCTCGTCCCGGACCTTCTGGGCGGTGGCGAGGTCCGGGTAGGCGATGGCGAAGAGGTTGCTCACGGGCGGGGTCCTTCCGGCGGGTGCGGGGGCCGGGCCCTTCGGTCGGGCTCCGGTCCGGCTCTTCGAGCACCCTAACGAGAATTAGCCATATTTATAGGGCTTCCTGTCGGCGTGTCCGATATTGCCGGACCGCCGCACCCGCCCGCCGCGCCGCCCGACCTCCCCTCGGCGGTGTCCGATCCCTTCCCGGGCAAGGGAAGTTCGCGGATCCGGTGCACATTGGGTGTTCCCAGTTGATGATCCATAGGATCGGGCCGTGACGACCACCAGTTCCCGACGGCCGGCCCGGCCGGCAGGCCTGCTGGCCGCACTGGCGATAACCGCCGGTGCGGTGCTCAGCGGCCTCCCGGCCCACGCCGACGAACCCAGCGGCGGCGCACCCGCCGCCACCCGCGAGGCCCCCAAGGTCGACCTCGTCCTCGACGTCAGCGGCTCCATGCGGGCCGAGGACATCCAGGGCAAGAGCCGGATCTCGGTCGCCCAGAAGTCGCTGAGCGACGTCATCGACGCGCTCCCGCCGGAGGCCGACTTCGGCATCCGCACCCTGGGCGCCACCTACCCCGGCAACGACAAGACCGAGGGCTGCAAGGACACCAAGCAGCTCTTCCCGGTCGGCAAGACCGACAAGGTCGAGGCCAAGACCGCGGTGGCCACCCTGCGGCCCACCGGCTGGACCCCGATCGGCCTGGCCCTGCGCGGCGCGGCCCAGGACCTCGGCGACGGCCCGACCACCCGCCGGGTGGTGCTGATCACCGACGGCGAGGACTCCTGCGCCCCGCCGGACCCGTGCGACGTGGCCCGTGAGCTCGCCGCCCGGGGCATCCCGCTGGTCGTCGACACCCTCGGCCTCGCGCACGACGACAAGACCCGCCAGCAGCTGCTCTGCATCGCCAACGCGACCGGCGGCACCTACACCGACGTGCGCACCCAGGAGCAGCTGACCCAGAAGGTCAAGCAGCTGGTCGGCCGCGCCGCCGACACCCACAACGTGACGCCCGCCAAGGCTTCCGGCACCGACAAGTGCGAGACCGCGCCGGTGCTCACCCCCGGCGTCTACACCGACCGTGAGAAGTTCTCCGAGCACCGGGTCTACCGGGTGCCGGTCAAGGCCGGCCAGGAGCTGCGCGCCTCGGTCAGCGTCACCCCGGACCGGGCGGTTGCCCGGGACTACGGGGTGCTGCTGCAGGCCACCGACACCGCGGGCCAGGAACTGGTCCGCGGCAGCGACGCGGGCAGCGGCCGGACCGACGTCGCCTCGACCGGCGTGCGCTGGTCGGCCCCCGACGCGCCGGACGCCTCCGACAGCCCCTCCGCCCCCTCCGGCAAGTCCTCGGCGGCGGCCTCCGCGGCCGGCCGGCCCTCGGCCGACGGTACGGTCTGCCTGATCGTCAGCAACTCCTTCGCCGCACAGCCCGGCGTGCAGGCCGACCCCGGCCTGCCACTGGAGCTCACGGTGGACGTGGCGGCCGCCTCGCCCGCCCCCGACGGTCCGGCCATGGGCCTGGGCCGCGGCTGGATCCTGCTGCTCACCCTGACCCTGGCCGGCCTGCTCACCGGACTGGTCTTCGGCTGGGTGGCACGCTGGCGAATCGCCGTCTGGCGGGAGAACTGACGATGCGTACCACGATGCGTACCCCGCTCAAGGCCCTGCGGGCCGGGCTGCTCGCGCTCGGTCTGACCGCGCTCGCGGCCCCGGCGGCCTCGGCCGCCTCGCCCTCCGCCTCACCGTCCCCGTCCGCGTCGGCCTCGGCCGGCCCGGTCACCACCGCGGGCACCACCTTCCTGACCGCCGCCACCCTGGCGCCCGGCCAGGACGCCACCGTGGCGGCCTCCACCGGTGACTACCTGTACTGGGCGTTCGCCGCTTCCGAGGGCCAGACCGACACCGTGCAGGTCAACGTCACGCTGCCGCCCTCGGCGGACCGGACCGGCCCGCAGACCTGGTCGGTGGAGCTGTTCGACGGTCTGCGCCGCCGGCAGTCCTGCACGGCCGGCCCGCAGAACGCCACCGCCCAGCAGAGCGCCGCCTCGGTGGGCCTGAGCTGCACGCTCCGGCAGATCCGGTCCTGGGCCGAGCCGTGGTCGGGCGACCCGCTGCCGGGGACGTACTACGTCCGGCTGTCGGTCGGCGACGTGCCGCAGCCCGACCTGGGCCTGGCCGCCCAGGTGCAGGTGCACATCACCGCCAAGGGCGGGGCGGACGACGCCCAGCCGGAGGGCGGTTCGCTGAAGGCGCCGCTGGTGCCGCCGGTCAACGCCGGTTCCACCGCCGCCCCCGGCGCCGCGGCGACCGGCAGTGCCGCGCCGAACGCGGCGGCCTCCCGGGCGGCGGCCCCGGCGGAGCCCGAGTCGCACTGGTACTCGGACGTCTTCTCCGGCTGGAACACCCGCTGGTTCTGGACCATCGCCGGCGGGGCGCTCGCCGCGCTGGCCGGTGTCGCGGGCTACACGCTGACCCGCCACCCGCGCGGGCGCCGCCCGGCCGGGCCGGTCCCGGCCCAGCGCCAGCCGCACGCCCCGCAGCCGGACCCGTACCGCAGCTGACGGGAACCGCCCGTACGACACCGAAGGCCCGGCCGGAGTCCGCTCCGGCCGGGCCTTCGGCGTTGCCGCCTCCGGTCCGCAGCCGGGGGCCGGCCGCTCAGTCGCCGGCGGGGACGGTGGCCCGGACGGCGGCCACCAGCGGGGCGAACTCGGGCCGCTGCCCGGCGGTGTCCAGCGCCTCGCGCAGCGCGGTGTCGTTGACCGGGCGGGCCAGCTCCAGCAGGGCGAGGCCCGCCGGGGTGAGGTCGGTGTAGATGCCCCGGCGGTCGGTGGCGCAGAGGTAGCGGGTGAGCAGGCCGCGCTCCTCCAGCCGGCTCACCAGCCGGGTGGTCGCGCTCTGGCTGAGCACCACGGCCTCCGAGAGCTCGTGCATCCGGAAGTGGCCGCCCTCGCCGTCGTGCTGGGCGCTGAGCACGTCGAGCACCGAGAACTCGCGGACGCTCAGCTCGTGCGCGGCCTGCAGGGCCCGTTCGACGTGCGTCTCGATCCGGCCGTGCAGCGCGGACAGCGCACACCAGCCCTGGGCGAGCGCGGGTTCGGGTCGGCTCATCGGGACTCCCTCCGGGGTCGTACCGCCCAGGGTAGTCGACGCGCGCAATATCCGGCGTGGGCAATATAAGGCACAAGCCGATATCACGCGTTTGCAAGTATCGGCGCGTGCAATTACTGTCGGAGCCCGTACCCCCGTTCGCCACCACACCGAGAGGCTCCCCCATGCCACTCGCCCTGCTCGCGCTCACGATCGGCGCCTTCGGCATCGGCACCACCGAATTCGTGATCATGGGACTGCTGCCGGACGTCGCCGCGTCCTACGGCATCCCGATCCCCACCGCCGGCCTGCTCACCACCGGCTACGCGCTCGGCGTGGTGGTCGGCGCGCCGGTCCTCGCCGTGCTCGGTACCCGGATCAGCCGCAAGCGCATGCTGATGGCCCTGATGGGCCTGTTCATCGCCGGGAACCTGGTCTCCGCGGCCGCCCCCACCTTCGGCGTGATGCTCACCGGCCGGGTGATCGCCTCCCTGGCCCACGGCGCCTTCTTCGGCATCGGCTCGATCGTCGCCGCCCGCCTGGTCGCCCCGCAGAAGCAGGCCGGCGCCATCGCCATGATGTTCACCGGCCTGACCGTCGCCAACGTGGTCGGCGTCCCGCTCGGCACCCTGATCGGCCAGCAGCTCGGCTGGCGGATCACCTTCGTCCTGGTCGCCGCACTCGGCGTGCTCGGCCTGCTCGGGGTCGCCGCCCTGATCCCCCAGGACGAGCGCCCCCGCCGCGGCGAGGCCCGGATCCGCCGCGAGCTGGCGGCCTTCCGCAACGTCCAGGTGGTGCTCGCGATGGCGATGACCGTGCTCGGCTTCGGCGGCGTGTTCGCGGCGATCACCTACATCAGCCCGATGATGACCGAGGCCGCCGGCTACGCGGACGGCTCGGTGACCTGGCTGCTGGTGCTGTTCGGGCTGGGCATGGTCGCGGGCAACCTGGTCGGCGGCCGCTACGCCGACCGCAGGCTGATGCCGATGCTCTTCGTCGCGCTCGGCTCGCTCGCCGTGGTCCTCGCCCTGTTCGCCTTCACCGCGCACAGCAAGCCGCTCGCCGCGCTCACCATCCCGCTGATCGGCGCCTTCGGCTTCGCCACCGTCCCGCCGCTGCAGAAGCGCGTCCTGGACCAGACCGCCGACGCCCCCACCCTCGCCTCCGCCGTCAACATCGGCGCCTTCAACCTCGGCAACGCGCTCGCCGCCTGGCTCGGCGGACTGGTCCTCACCGCGGGACTCGGAGCGACCGCCCCCAACTGGGTCGGCGCCCTGCTGGCCGCCTCCGCACTGGTCCTCGCCGTCGTCTCGGTCACCCTGGAGCGCCGCTCCCGCGACCGCTCCCCCGCAGCCACCCGCCCCGAGCCCGCACCGGTCGGCTGAACCGGCCGGCCGGCCCCGGCCGCCGGGGCGCCACCCGTCCACGGGGAACGGGCGGCGACCCGGCGGCGCGGATCAGCCGCCCGCGCCGAGGAGTTCGAGGATCCGGGCCGCCGAGGTGCCGAGGCCGCTCGGCCGGCCGAACCCGGCCCTGCCGCCGGGGACCTCCGGCGGTGCCTGCGGCAGCCCGCCGCCGAAGTGCCTGACCAGATCGGCCTCACCGTAGCGACGGCACTCCCGGTGCCACTCGAGGATCCCGGCGAGCCAGTTCTCCAGCTCCACCACGTAGCCGTCGAGGACGTCCCGCGCCTCCGGGCCCAGGTCGTACCCCTCGTACAGCAGGGGCAGTTCGACCTCGGCGACGTGCTGGAACTGCCGCATCCGCGAGGTCATCAGATCGTGCACCATCGCCAGCGCGGTCGGGTAGTCGCAGTCGAAGAAGTTCTGCACCACCAGCACGCCGTTGTGGATCTCGCCCTCGTACTCGATCTCCTTCTGGTACGAGAACACGTCGTTCATCAGGCAGGCGTAGTCGGCGGCCGCGTTCTCCAGCGAGCGCAGCGGGCCGCTCCGGTAGACCTCCGGCGGGACCTCGTTGCCGTGCCCGAGCCGGCACAGGCTCATGGTCAGGTCCGAGCCGAAGGTCGCCCGCCGCATCTCCAGGTAGTCGACCGGGTCGGGGATACGGTTCTGCGCCTGGTTGGCCAGCTCCCAGAGCCAGCTGTCGGTCATCGACTCGACCGTCGTGCGGAACCTGCGCCGGGCCTCCACCGTCATCGGCCCGGCGGTGCGCCGCCAGAGGTCGGCGAGCGCGCGCTCCATCGGCGTCAGCGGGACCGGCATGGCCTCGGCGTCCACCGGCATGAAGGCGGCCAGCCGCTCGGTGCAGGCCTTCGCGCCGGCCAGGTCACGGGAGCGGCCGAACACCACCGGGTAGTAGTCGTCGGCGTAGGTCCCCCAGGTCAGCCAGGCCGAACTCAGGTCCAGCTGCTCCGGCGAGGCGTCGGGGTCGATGCCGGCCGCGCAGAGCGGGAAGTCGTAGTCGACCAGCTTCTCCTCGCTCCAGATGTGCGAACCCGGGTCCCCCGGCTGCACGTCCAGCAGGCCCATCTCCCGCGCCCAGCCGACCACGTTCCCGCGGGCACCGTCCAGGTACGGGCTCAGCCTGACCTCGAACGGCATGAAGAACTCCGGCAGCCGCGACGGCCCGACCTCCTGGTGCGGCACATGGCTGTGGCTGCGCCGGCGGCTGCCCGCGTCCAGCAGCCCGGCCGCCCGGCCCAGGTCGGCGGCCGAGGTGCCGATCCCGCCGATCCGGTACGGCTCCCAGTGGGTGGCCGCCGCGGCGCCGTCCGCGCTGCCGTTCATGTACCGGCTGGAGCGCAGGTGCCACTCGTGGCCGCCGGCCTGCCAGTCCTGCAGGCCCTTGACGTACGCCATCACCCGGGCCGTGCCCAGCAGGTCCAGGCCCGTCTCGGCGAAGAGCGGGGGGAGTTCGGTGAAGACGGTGTTCTCGAACTGCTGGAGCCGCGAGGTGAGCAGTTCGTTGACGGCGTCCGCGGCCTGCTGGGTGGTGCAGTTCAGGAAGGTCTCCAGGACCAGGACGCCGTTGCTGAGCTCGCCCTCGTCCAGGATCTCCCGCTCGTACGAGAACAGGTCGTTGCGCAGGTGCACGCCGTCCGAGAAGGCGTCCCTGAGCACCCGCAGCGGACGCGAACCGGCCACCGACGCGGGCACCTCGGCCTGCGCCGCGTACTCGATCAGGCCGGCCGACCAGGGCGCGCCGCCGACCTTGCGGCGCATCTCGATGTACTCCACCGGGTTGGCGATCCGGTGGATGTTGATGTTGGCGAGCTCCCAGTCCGACTCGTCGAGCAGGTTACGGGTGCTCTCCGCGAAGCGCTGCCGCCACTCCATCGACATGCTCGGCACGGTCCGCGCCCACAGGTCGGCCAGCCCCGCCTCGACCGGGTTGGTCGGCTCGGGGAAGCCGGCCGCGAGGTCCATCGGCATGAACGCCGGCAGCCGGTCCAGGTACGCCTTGCCGCCCTCGCGGTCCTGGGTCCGCTTGAAGAACTCCAGGAAGTGGTCGTCGAAGAAGAAGACCCAGACGTACCAGTCCGTCACCAGCGAGAGCGCCGGGCCGTCGCAGTCGGGATGGGTGTAGGCGCAGAGCAAGGCGTAGTCGTGCGAGTCGAGGTCGTGCTCGTCCCAGACGCCCGACCCCTCCAGCATCCCCATCTCACGGGCCCACCGCTTGGTGTGTTCCCGGGCCTCCTCCAGATGGGGGTTGAGCCGGGCCGGATACGGCAGGTAGAAATCCGGCAGTTCAAACGGCTGCGACACGTGCGTCGGCCCTTCGTCGACGATGGCGGCACCATGACATCAACGAGGGCGGACAGCACTGGGCCCGGAATTCCGGCACCGTCGCACAGGCCGGTCCCCCGATGATCCGTCACGAGGCTAGGCGCCCGGCGCGGCCGACCCCGCCGAGCGCCCCCAATCTCGCCCGATCGGGTGAAAGTCCTTGCCAACAAAGGGATCGCGGTGCGTGCCCGGTGCGGTCGCGGTGCGTCCTACTCCTCGATCGCCCCGCCGATCCGGCGCAGGTGCTGCCGGAAGCTGTACGACGGGTCGGCGGCCCGGCGCGCGAGGTAGTCGTCGAAGGCGGTCTGCTGCCGCAGCGTCCGGCCGTCCCGGATGGCGAGGGCCTGCTCGCGCTCGGTCTCCCGGATCCGCCGCGCCGTGGCGAGCAGCTCCTGCGCCCGGTCGGCGGCGACGAACAGCACGCCGTCCTCGTCCCCGAACACCAGGTCCTCGGAGCTCACCAGGTGCGGCCCGAAGCGGGCGGTCAGCAGCGCCTCGGGCTCCCGCTCCGCCAACCGCACCGGGCCCGGCGGGTGGCTGCCGTAGCTGAACACCGGCAGGCCGATATCCACCAGCTCGGGGGTGTCCCGGTGCAGTCCCCACACCACCAGCCCGGCCACGCCCGCGGCGCCGGCCTCCAGCACCGCGAGGTCGCCGACGCAGGCCTCGTCCGTGCGGCCACCGTTGTCGATCACCAGCACCTCACCCGGCCGGGCCGTCCCGTACGCCTCCAGGAACACGTCCACGCTGCCGTAGTGCCGCGCCGGCAGCACCCGCCCGGCGACCCGCTGCCCGGCCACCACCGCCCCGATCCCGGCCGGCGCCACCCGCAACGGCACCCCCGCCCGCACGCACGCGTCCGCCAGCAGCGGCGTCGACAACTCGGCGAAGGCCTCCAGCACGGCACACTCCCCTGACTCCCCGGGACCCGACAGGACCCGCCTCCGGCCCGGGCGGCAGGCGGGCGTGCCGCGATCGTACGCCGACCGGCCGGGCCCCGGGCCGGCCCGGGCCGAAGCGGGGCAGGCGCCCGGCCACGGCACGCGTTCCTCCGCCGGCCTCGGTCTCACCTACGGGTGCCTCCCGGGTTGCCGGGCCGGCGGGCCCGTGTCGTGATGGCTTACGGAACGAAGCGGGCCGAGGCGCGGGCGCGGCGGCACGGCCCCGTCACAAGGCATCGGGACACCGTGCACCCGCAGGTACGTCCCCTGGTGCCCGCAACGACGGTCGGTTGGAGGTCAGGGATGGCGGAACAGGCTGCGTCGGCCACGGGCGCACGTCGTGCCGCAGCCAAGGTCGCCCTCGCCCTCGGACTGGTGCTCTTCGCACAGGCCCTGCTCGCGCTGTGCCTGGTCAGTGCCCAGCAGCTGCTCGTGCCACGGAACATGCCCTTCGGTGTGACCGGGCCGCCCTCCCCCGTGGTCGCCGAGGTCGCGTCGAGGACCGGGCTGGCCCTGACCGCCTACCCGAGCCCGTCGGCGGTGACGGAAGCAGCCGATCGGGGCGAGCTGTACGGCGCGTACCTCAGCGGTGGTTCGGCCGACACGTTGATCGTGGTTCCGTCGAAGAGCTTCTTCACCCAGACCGAGCTGGAGCCGGCGTTCGTGGCGGCGGCGCACAAGCTGGACCGGCCGGTGACCGTGCAGACGGTCAGGCCGCTCGCGTCCACCGACCCGGTCGGCGCAGTGACGTCGCTGTTGCTGCTGCCGCTGCTGATCGGCGGGTACCTGGCCGCCGTCCTGGTCTACAAGGCGGCCCACGGCACCGCCGCCGCACCGTGGCGCGCGGTCATCCTGGCCGGATACGCGCTGGTCGGCGCGGTACTGACCGACCTGATCGCCGGCCTGGGGATCGGCGCGTACTCCAGCAGCCACTTCTGGCCGCTGCTGCCGTGCTTCTGGCTCGTCACCTCGGCGGTGGCCCTGGCCGCTGCCGCGATGCAGGCCCTGGTGGGCAAGATGGGCACCCTGCTCGTGGCGGTGCTCTTCATCGTCATCGGCGGCCCGCCCGCGGGTGGGCTCGGCACCTACCTGCTACCGGTCTACTGGCGCAACGTCGGTGTGCTCTTCCCACCGCAGAGCGCGGTCACCCTGATCAACCACGTGCTCTACTTCGGCGGGAGCGACATCACCACCCCGCTCGTCGTCCTGTTCCTCTACGCCTTCGCCGGAACCGCCGTCATCGCCTGGTACGGCCGCATCCGCCCGGCCAGGGCGGCGGCCCGGAAAGCCGGCGCAGCAGCGCAGACACCCCCCGCGGCGAGCCCGCCCGACAGCCGGCGCGCCCTGACCGGAATCCTCGTGGCACTGGGCATCTGCGCCGTCATGCAGTGCCTGTTCGCCACCAACTACATGAGCGCCTCGCACGCCCCGAAGGCCACCGACCTGCCGTTCGGTGCCGTCGGCACCTCCCCCGTCCTGGCCGCGGCCGAGCAGCACATCTCCCTCAAGGTCACCCCGTACCCGGACGAAGCCGCAGCCAGGACCGCGATCGACGAAGCCCGGCTGTTCGGCGCGCTGATCTCCTCGGGCAGCTCGAACACCCTGATCGTGGTGCCGTCCATGAGCGACCTGGCGCCGCTCGACCTCGCGGCGAAGTTCGAGGACGCGGCCAAGGCCACCGGCCAGACCCTGCAGGTGCAGCAGTACGCCCCGATGCCGCTGGCGCCCAAGGACCCGTTCGGCCTGGTCCAAGGGCTCATGCTGGTCCCGCTGCTCATCGGCGGATACATGAGCTCGACCCTGCTCATGGCCGCGACCGGGAGGGCGGCCGGCCGCTGGCGCGCCGCCCAGCTCGCCGGATTCGCCGTCGTGAGCGGCCTCGTCATCGATGTGATCGTCTGCTACTGGCTGCAGGGGTTCCCCAGCAGCAGCTTCTGGATCACCTGGCCGATCTGCACGCTGATCGTCGCAGTGGTGGCCTTCGTCGCCGCGGTCCTGCAGAAGCTGCTCGGGCCGGTGGGCACCCTGGTGACGGTCGTCGTGATGATCCTCTTCGGCAACCCCTCCTCCGGCGGCGCGACCGGCGTGCCCTACCTGCCCGCCTTCTGGCGCGACCTCGGCCCCTACCTGCCACCCCGCAACGGCTACATCCTGCTGCACCACACGATCTACTTCGACGGCCACGGAACCGGCCGGGCGCTGACCACCCTGCTCATCTACCTGGGCGTCGCGGCGGTCGTCCTGATCGTGCTCGACCTGCGCCGCCCGGAAGCCGCAGTGCCAGTCGACGCCACCGAAGCGGCGGCCGTGGCCGTCCCGATCGGAGCCACACCGTGACGGCCCCGGCCACAGCGGATCCGGCGTCAGCTCCTCCACTCACGCCACCGGGACGGCCACCTCGACCGCGGTCACCCGGGAAGGCTCGCCCACGTACCGCCGGAGGCGGCCCGCCGCGCGTCGAGAAAGCCGGTTGAAGACGTCCAGTCCTACGTCATGCGTCACCTCAGGGCGTGCCGCCCGGGTTGTCACGGGCCGAAGATGCCCAGGTTCCGCGGCGTCGCACGGGTGGACTCCGGGGTCGGCTCGACCGAGGTGGTGAGCACCTCGCCGCTCCCCCGCCACTTCCAGGTGACCGTGAGCCCGCCCCAGGCAGTAAGGAACTCCCGGAGCCGGTCCGTGACTTCGTAACCGTCCTCGTCGTACTGCCGGCAGGCGTCCTCGGCGTCGCCGAGCGGGTGAACCTCGATCCGTACCGCATCGGCAAGGGCGGCCTGGCGGGCCGGGACGACGGCTGGCGGCACACCACCAGCGGCCGGAAACCTCGGTCGAGCTACCCCGCCGAAGGCGTCAGTGAAGACTCCACACCGGCCGACCTGGTCCCGAACGGCCGCCCACCACCGGGCCACTGACAAGCAGTCCGACCGCGTCCCGAAGATCCCCACCATCAGCCGCCGTTGTCCACCCGGCCCCACGGCGGTCCCGGCATGCTCTCCGCCTCCACCGGCCCATACAAAGCAGAAATCCCGCCTGGCCACATGGACCAGACGGGATCTCGCCAACCATTCCCGAGCCAACTCGAGAACAGTCGTTGGGTGGAGCTGAGGGGATTCGAACCCCTGACCCCCTCGATGCGAACGAGGTGCGCTACCGGACTGCGCCACAGCCCCAACGAGAAGAAACTCTATCACCTCCGCCGGGCCACTCATGACCGCCTCGGTGGACGGACCGCCCCGCCGCGGTGGCGGTGGCCTGCGGCGGGGCGGTCGGGTCGGCGTCGGCGGTCAGGAGCGGACCGGACGGGGCCCGGTCACTCGTTGGCGGCGCGCAGGCGGGGCCGGCAGTCGGCCTCGGCGGCGGGCGGGGTGTGTTCGGCGTACTGGTCGAAGAGCGGGGTGTTGGCGCGGGGCGGGGCGGCCGCCGTGCGGCCGGAGTCCCAGGTGCCGGGTGCGTTCAGGTCGAGGCTGCGGGTGACCCGGGGGGCGACCGGCGCGGTGACGTAGGTGGGCAGCGGGACGGGGACCGGCTCCCAGGAGTCGGGCCCGGCCGCGCCGCGTTCGCGCATGCCGTCCACCCACTCCTCGTGCTCGGTCGCCTCGGCGACGGCGGTGGTCGCCGCCTGCGGCCGGGCGCCGCGGCCCTGCCGCCCGCCACCACGTGTCCCCTCGAGGTCCGGGTCGGAGCCGGTCCCCGGCCCGGCGGCCCGCGGTCCGGCCGCACCCTGGTGGGCGCCCGCGTGCCCGCCGGGTTCGGCGGCGAGCCGCAGGTGGGGCCGGTCCGGGTCGGCGGCGTGCGCCGCGTCGTGCCCGTTCGGTGCGGAGCCGCGGTCCCGGTCCGCCGCGGCGCGTTCGCGCTCACGGGCGCGCAGGCGTTCGGCGGCCTGGGCGGCGCGCGCCCGGTCGAACTTGACCTCGTACCGCTGGCGCTCCAGCCGCCGCAGGTGACCGATGTAGAGGGTGAGGAGCAGGGCCGGGATCATCGGCAGCCAGATGAAGGCCACTCCGGAGACCGCCGCCGCGATGGCACCGAGCGCGAAGGCGAGGAAGAGCGCCGTGACCATCCGGCGCCGCCGGGCCAGCAGCCTGGCCCGCCGTTCGACGGAGGCCGCACCCTGCGGATGACCGGACGCGTGCGAGCCGTGACCGTGGGCGGTCTGGCCGTGCCCGCCCTGGCCGTGCGGCGCCTCGAGGCGCGGCACCGGCGCCACGACGGGCTCGGACTCGGACTCACGCTCCGGCTCACGCGTCGGCTCGGGCACCGACTCGGGCGCCGGCTCGTACGGGCGCGCCGCGTCGGGCCGCCGCGCGGGGTCCGGGACCGCGTCGAAGCCGGCTCCGGCGTCGGCGTCGGACCCCGCGTCGGAGCCGAGGCCGGAACCGGGGTCGAGGTCGGGGGCGACGCCGGCCGTGCCGTCGTCGCCGTCGGTCTGGTCACCCAGGGTCCTGGCCGCTCGCCGCTCCATGGCCGACCGTCCGGCCAGCAGGCGGATCGCGGTGCTGAAGCGTTCCGTCGGACGTGACTCGTTGAGCTCGTCCTGCCTGCGGAGCCACATCGGCACCAGATAGGCAGCCCAGGCCCCTACGATGACCGCGTAGATAAGGCCGCTACTGCTCACGTTTCACACGGTACGGGCGTAGGAGAAGGCCTGGCAGCAATTTGGCGCGGCGTGTCGTGTGATCAAGCTGATTCTCCGACTATTTTGCCGGTATTTGTGACGGCTCGACCCGGGCGCGATGCCATATCGATATCTATTTCGAACATACATTCAATTACCGGGCCGGAGGCCACTTCTGACCGAGCGCCAGCGAGTCAGCATCCCCTCCGGAACCTCCTCCGCCGTCAGTGCGTACACGAGGTGGTCACGCCAGTCGCCGTCGATGTGGAGGTACCGGGGCCGCAGGCCCTCCTCGCGGAAGCCGAGCTTCTCGGCGACCCGCCGGCTGGGCCGGTTCTCCGGTCTGATGCAGACCTCGACCCGGTGCAGACCCAGGGTGCGGAAGCAGTGGTCGACCGCGAGCGCCACCGCGGTCGGCATGATGCCGCGGCCGGCCGCGGTCTCGTCGACCCAGTAGCCGACGTTGGCCGAGCACATCGAGCCCCAGGTGATGCCGCCCACGGTGAGCTGGCCGACCAGCTGGTCCCGGTACAGCACCACGAACGGCAGCATCCGGCCGGCGGCCGCCTCGCCGCGCAGGTAGCGCACCATCTGCCGGTAGGTCGGCCGCGACCCGGCGGTGCTGCCCGACGGGGCGGGCGGGACGGTGGCCTCCCAGCGCCGCAGCCAGTCCCGGTTGCGGCGGCTGATCTCCTGCCAGGGGCGCTGGTCGCGGACCCGGATCGGGCGCAGGGTGATGTCCCCCTCGCGCAGTTCGACCGGCCAGCCCGCGTTCAGCTCGTGCTCCCCTCGGACGGCCCGGCCCCGGCGGCGTCGGGCCTCGGGTGGTCCCCGCCGGCCAGCTGGTCGACCGCGTGCGGGAGCAGCGGGGCGAGGACGGCGAGGCCGTCCCGGACGCCGCCGGCCGAGCCAGGCAGGTTGACGATCAGCGTACGTCCGGCCAGGCCCGCCAGCCCCCGGGAGAGCGCGGAGGTCGGTACCTTCTCGCGGCCGTACGCCCGGATGGCCTCGGGGATGCCGGGGATCTCGCGGTCGATCACCCGGGCGGTCATCTCGGGGGTGAGGTCCATCGGGGAGATGCCGGTGCCGCCGGTGGTCAGGACGACGTCGTACCCGGCCGCGACGGCAGCGCGCAGGGCGGCCTCGACGGGTTCGCCGTCCGGGACCACCTGTGGGCCGTCGGCCTCGAAGCCCATCTGCTGCAGGCCCGCGACCAGCAGCGGGCCGCCCTTGTCCTGGTAGACGCCGGCCGAGGCCCGGTTCGAGACGGTGAGCGCGAGGGCCTTCACCGGGCATCCTCGCGGGCCCAGTCACCGCTCTTGCCGCCGGTCTTGGTGAGCACCCGGACGTCCTCGATCGAGGCGGCCTTGTCGACGGCCTTGACCATGTCGATGACGGTGAGCCCGGCGACGGCGACGGCGGTCAGCGCCTCCATCTCGACCCCGGTGCGGTCGGCGGTCCGCACGGTGGCGGTGATCTCGACGGCGTCGTCGGCGACGGCCAGGTCGACCTTCACCCCGGAGATGGCGATCGGGTGGCAGAGCGGGATCAGGTCGGGGGTCCTCTTGGCCCCCATGATCCCGGCGATCCGGGCGACCGCGAGGGCGTCGCCCTTGGGGACGCCCTCGCCGCGGAGCAGTTCGACCACGCGGGCCGAGACCCGGACCCGTCCGGCGGCCACCGCGGTGCGCACGGTGGTGGCCTTCTCGGAGACGTCGACCATCCGGGCCGCGCCGGTGTCGTCGACGTGGGTGAGGCGGTCGGCGCTGGGGTTGTCGGTCACGGGGTCACTCCAGGAGCGCGGGTCGAATACCGCGCTACCGTACAACCAAGCCCGGCGCCGGGCTCACCCCGACTGCTCCGTGAGCAGCACGACGTCGACGGTGCTCCCGGCGGGCAGCGCGGTGGTGTCCTCGGGGACGGTGATCAGGCAGTTGGCCCGGGCGAGCGCGCCGACCAGGTGCGAGCCCTCGCCGCCGACCGGGGCGACCCGTCCGTCGGCGTACCGTCCGCGCAGGAACTGCCGGCGTCCGGCCGGGGAGCGCAGGTCGGCGGTGCAGACGGCGGACACCACCGGGCGGTGGACGTCGGGGGCGCCGAGCATGGTGCGGATGACCGGGCGGACGAACAGTTCGAAGGAGATGTAGGCGCTGACCGGGTTGCCGGGCAGGGCGAGCAGCGGCACGCCGGTGCCCTCGCCGATCCGGCCGAAGCCCTGCGGCTTGCCGGGCTGCATCCGCAGCCGGCGGAAGTCCATCCCGCCGTAGCTCTCGAAGACCTCCTTGACCACGTCGTACGCGCCGACGCTGACGCCGCCGCTGGTGACGATGAGGTCGGCCCGGCCGAGCTGGTCCTCGAGCACGGAGCGCAGCACCCCGGCGTCGTCGGGGACGCCGCCGACCCGGTAGGCGATGGCGCCGGCGTCCCGGGCGGCCGCGGTGAGGGTGAAGCTGTTGGAGTCCCAGATCCGGCCGGGGCCGGTGGGCCCGCCGGGCTGGACCAGCTCGCTGCCGGTGGAGAGCACCACCACGCGCGGGCGCGGGCGGACCCGGACCGTGCCGCGGCCGATCGCGGCCAGCAGGCCGAGCTGGGTGGGGCCGAGGACGGTCCCGGCGTCGAGCACCTGGTCGCCGCGGGCGAGGTCGCTGCCGCGGCGGCGGACGTGGTCGCCCTCGCCGACCGGGCGCAGCACCCGGACCTCCTCGTCGGCGGTGGCCGCGCCCATCGCGTCGGCGGCCCGCCCGGTGCCGGTGCCGCCGTCGGTCCACTCGACCGGGGCGACGGCCTCGGCGCCGGGCGGCAGCGGGGCACCGGTCATGATCCGGGCGGCCTGCCCGGGTCCGACCTTGGGCAGGTCGCCGGTGCCGGCAGCGATGTCCCCGACCACGGCGAGCACCGAGGGGTACTCGCCGGTGGCGCGGGCGGTGTCGGCGGTGCGGACGGCGTAGCCGTCCATCGAGCTGTTGTCGAAGGGCGGCAGGTCGACCTCGGAGCGGACGTCCTCGGCCAGTCGGCAGCCCTGGGCGTCGAGCAGTTGCAGCTCGATCGCCGGCAGCGGGGCGGCCCCGGCGAGGACGTCGGCGAGGTGCTCGTCGACGCTCCAGAGCCGGGGCGCCGGGCCCGAGGGTTCCTCGCAGCAGGGGTTGTCGGTCCCGGTCATCGCCTCACGCCCACTTCTCCACGGTTCGGCCCGCTTGGTTCAGCTGTGCATCTCGGTGGCGACGAACTCGGTGAGCCAGGACCGGAACTCCGGGCCGAGGTCCTCGCGTTCGCACGCCAGACGGACGATAGCGCGCAGGTAGTCGGCGCGGTCGCCGGTGTCGTAGCGGCGGCCCTTGAACAGCACGCCGTGCACCGGGCCGCCCTCGGACTCGCCGCGGTCGGCCAGCTCGCGCAGCGCGTCGGTCAGCTGGATCTCGCCGCCGCGGCCGGGGGGCGTGTTGCGCAGCACGTCGAAGACGGCCGGGTCGAGCACGTACCGGCCGATCACCGCGTAGTTGGACGGCGCGTCGGCGGTGTCGGGCTTCTCGACCAGGTCGGTGATCCGGAAGACGTCGTCGCCGAGGCCGTTGGGCTTGACGGCGGCGCAGCCGTAGAGGTGGATCTGGGAGGGGTCGACCTCCATCAGTGCGACCACGGAGCCGCCGAGCTCCTGCTGGACCTCGATCATGCGGGAGAGCAGCGGGTCGCGCGGGTCGATCAGGTCGTCGCCGAGCAGGACCGCGAACGGCTGGCCGGCCACGTGCTGTTCGGCCACCAGCACGGCGTGGCCGAGGCCCTTGGGGTCGCCCTGGCGGACGTAGTGCATGTTGGCGAGCTGGACGGACTCCTGGACGCGGCGCAGGCGGTCGTGGTCGCCCTTGCGGGTGAGCAGCTCCTCCAGCTCGTACGCGCGGTCGAAGTGGTCCTCCAGGGCCCGCTTGTTACGCCCGGTGACCATCAGTATGTCGGAGAGCCCGGCGGCGGACGCCTCTTCGACGACGTACTGGATGGCCGGCTTGTCGACGACCGGCAGCATCTCCTTGGGAGTGGCCTTGGTCGCCGGCAGGAACCGCGTCCCCAGTCCGGCTGCGGGCACGACAGCCTTGGTGACGGGGGGGCGGGCGTTCGTCTGAGTCATGCGGTGACCTTACTAAGGCGTGCTGGCGCCCAACTGAGAGTGATATGAACCGACTATGAAACCGTATCCCGCGCGGCCCCCGTTGCGGTGGCCCGGGATGCTCCGGCGGACGCGAGGGAGTCCTCGTCCGCGCAGGTGGCCACACTACCGGGCCCGTCGGGCCGGTCCGGAACGATCGGGTGAGGGCTGCGGGGCGGTTGTGCGACCGTCGCGTCGACGGTCGGTGTACCGCCGGGTTCGGCGGGCAGCTCCCGTACGCGGGCGGCCCGTTCACCGGCAACCCCTTCGTGGACGATCGCCCCATTGACGCCCGGCGCGGGCGCGCTCCGCTCGTGGGCGGCGTCCTCGTCCTCGCGAGCGGTCTCCTCGTCCTCGCGAGCGGTCTCCTCGCGGACGGCCGGCGTCGGGTCGTCCGGCCCGGCGCCGCCGCACCAGCGGTCACCGCCGGCGGCCCGGGCCTCGGCCAGTGCCCGGTCGGCCGCGCGCAGCAGCAGCGCCGCGTGCCCGCCGTCCCGGGGCAGCACTGCGACGCCGACCGCCGCGGTGAGCCCGTTGCCGGTGGAACGGCGCGGGGCGGGGCCGGCCGGCGACCAGTCCAGCAACTGGTGGCGGCGCACGGCCCAGCAGAGCCGCTCGGCGACCTGGGCGGCGCCCTCGGCACCGGTGTCCGGCAGCAGCACCAGGAACTCCTCGCCGCCGTAGCGGCCGAAGGTGTCCGAGCGGCGGATCTCGATGCTGAGCCGCTGCACCAGGTCCCGCAGGATCGCGTTGCCCCGGCCGCGGCCGTGCTCGGCGACGATCGCGTCGAAGCCGGCGATCTCCAGCATCAGCAGGGCGAGCTGGCGGGGGCGGCCCTCGGTCTGCTCGGCCCGCCGGGAGCGTTCGATCTCCCGGTCGAGGGTGAGCTGCAGGTGGCGGTAGTTCCACACCCCGGTGAGCGGGTCGCAGGCCGCCGTGCGCTGCAACTCCTCGCACTCCTGCTCGAGTTCGGCGACCCGCTGGAGCAGTTCGGCCTCGCGCACCGAGGTCCGGGCGACGGTCCGCCGCAGCCGCAGTCCGCACCAGCCGGCGGCGGCCAGCGCTGCGCCGCCGATCGGGGCCAGCGCGTGCACCAGGAGCGGGGTGGACATCGGCGGCCTTCCTCGTGTCAGGCTCTGCACACCGTGCCGGTGCCGAGCTGTGGAGATCCCTTGACTGCCAATCCGTTGTCCAACGACAAGGCCGCGCTGAGGTCACGGCTGCTGGCCGCGCGGCGGGCGCTGAGCAGCGCCGAACGGGTGGCGGCCGCCGAGGCGCTGGCCGGCCACGCCGGGGCGCTGGCGGCGGCCGCGGCGGCCGGGGAGCCCGGGGAGCCCGGAGCGTCCGGGGGACCCGGGGAGGGCGCGCCGACGGTGGCCGCGTACGTCTCGGTCGGCGCCGAACCGGGCACCGGTCCGCTGCTGGACGCCCTGCTGGCCCGCGGGGTGCGGGTGCTGCTCCCGGTGCTGCTGCCCGACAACGACCTGGACTGGGCCGCGTACCAGGGCCCCGGCCGGCTCGCCCCCGCCTCCCGCGGCCTGCTGGAGCCGGCCGGCGACCGGCTCGGGCCGGGCGCGGTGTGCGCGGCCCGGCTGGTGCTGCTGCCGGGCCTGGCGGTCGACCGGCGGGGGGTGCGGCTCGGCCGCGGCGGCGGCTCGTACGACCGGGTGCTGGCCCGGCTGGCGGCGGCCGGTGCGCGGCCGTACCTGGCGACGCTGCTCTACGACGCGGAGCTGCTGGCCGAGGTGCCCGCCGAGCCTCACGACCTTCCGGTGGACGCGGCGGTCACCCCGTCCGGGGTGGTCAGGTTCTGAGCCGCCCGGACCGTACGGCGGCGCTCCCGCAACGGCGCGCGGGCCGCCCGGGCCGCTCCCCGAGGGGGCGGCCGGACGGCCCGCGGAGTGCGGCCGGGCCGGCGGCTCAGCCGGCCAGCAGCGTCATGGTGTGCTTGGTGGACTTGTCCACCGCCTCCGGCGAGTAGGACCAGGACAACAGCTTCCCGTCCGCCCAGAGCTGGGTCTGGTCGTTGTAGTTGTCGTGGAAGGCGTGGCCGGAGGCGCCGCCGACGTTGATCCACCGGGAGGCGTCGAAGTCGCTCAGGTCGACCACCATCCGCATCGAGGGGATCCAGTCGACCTGGTACCCGGCCGCCGCGTTCCAGCCGGCCGCATCGACCGCGGCGGTGCCGCCGGAGAGCTGGTACGGACCCCGGTTGAGCAGCCGGTGGACCAGGCCGGAGGCGATCGACGAGTCGTCGCTGCCGAGGGTCTGCTCCTTGAGGGTCAGCGTGTGCAGCCGGCCCCAGTTCCAGGTCTTCATGTCCTTGCCGAGCTGGGCGGTGAGGTCCTGCCGGGCGTCCTTCATGGCCTCCGCCAGCAGGGACTCCAGCCCGTGCTGCGAGCGGTGGTTGGAGTCGATGTAGTTCCACCACGTGCTGTCGGGCCGGGTGAGCTGCTGGCGGACCACCTCGGTCCAGCGGTCGCCGCCGTCCGGCTGGGCGGAGCCGGCCTTGCGGGTGCCGCACTCGGTGACGGCCTGGGTGGTGTTGCCGACCGCCCCCTCGGGCAGCGTGGCGTCGCGCTTCTGCCGCACCAGCAGGCAGTCGCCCTCGGCCCGCAGACCGGCCGGGAACTTCTGCCCGAAGGCCAGGGTGAGCAGCTGGCGCCAGACGCCGTTGTAGTACGCGGCGGCGGCGGAGTCGGCGTCCTGGTGGAAGTTCCAGGTGCGCAGCAGGTCCTGGGCCTCGCGCACGTACGGGTCGTCGACCTGCACCTTGAGCAGCAGCGGCACCAGGGTCTGGGCCATCACGCTGGTGTTGTCCAGCTGGATGGCCTGCATGTCGTCCGGGGAGATCTTGCCGCCGTTCTTGAGCCGGGACTCGATCTGGTCGGTGATCTCCTTGGCCCGGGTGCCGTACTCCCAGTCCTTGGTGAGCAGGTACTTGTAGCCGGGGTCGACCACGGCCTGGTTGGCGGTGACGAGGTAGCCGGCCGGGGGGTTGTAGCTGTAGGGCAGCGACTTGAAGGGGATCCAGTCCTTCTTCCAGCCGTAGGAGGAGTCCCAGCCGGGCGCGGGGTAGGTGCCGTCGCCCTTGGTGCGCTGCGGGATCATGCCGGGGGCCTGGTAGCCGATGTTGCCCTTGGTGTCGGCGTAGATCAGGTTCTGCGCCGGGACCGCGAAGTCCTCGGCCGCGGAGCGGAAGTCGTCCCAGCCGGCCGCCCGGTCGAGCTTGAAGACGGCGTCCATGGTCCTGCCGGGGGTCAGGGCGGTCCACTGCAGGGCGACGCCGTAGCCGGCCGCGCGGTCCGGGGCGGCGTTGCCGACCGGCGCGTTCTGACCGACGTGCTGCTGCTCGGTGCTCTGGTCGGAGATCAGCGGCAGGCCGTCCTGGGTGGTGCGGACGGTGATGGTCCGGTCCTCGCCGCCGGCGACCTTGATGGTCTCCTTGCGGGACTGGAACTTCATCTCCTTGCCGTCGACCAGGTAGGTGTCCGGTCCGGTGACCTTCTCCAGGTACAGGTCGGTGACGTCGGCGCCGAGGTTGGTGAAGCCCCAGGTGATGTCCTTGTTGTGGCCGATGACCACGCCGGGCATGCCGGAGAAGGTGAAGCCCGCCGTGTCGTAGTTGCAGGTCTTGCTCACCGCGCGGCAGTGCAGGCCCATCTGGTACCAGACGGACGGCATGCCGGGGCCCAGGTGCGGGTCGTTGGCCAGCAGCGGCTTCCCGGTGGTGGTGTGCTTGCCGTCGACCACCCAGGAGTTGGAGCCGATGCCCTGGCCCTGCGGGCCGAGCAGTTGCGGCATCGCGGTGATCTTGTTCGAGACGTCCTGCAGCAGGGCGTCGGTCACGGCCCGGCTCTGCGTGGTGGCACCGGCGGCCGGGGCCGCCGGGCTCTGGCCGTCGGCGGGCTTGTAGCCGCCGTCGGCGGCGACGGTCCCGGTCTTCACGATCGTGCCGTTGCGGGCGTACGGGTACTCCGGGTAGAGCTGGGCGATCTGGTCCGGGTCGAAGTCCTGCGCGAGCAGGGCCCGGTCGATCTCGTCCTGCATGTTGCCGGAGAGGTTCCAGGCCATCGCCTTGAGCCAGGCCACCGAGTCGACCGGGTCCCACTTCTCCGGCTTGTAGTCGCCGTTGACGGCCCCGAGCAGGGTGTACTCCAGCGAGGCGCTCGACCCGCCCGGGTGCTCGCCCAGCCAGGCGTTCACGCCGTCCGCGTAGGCCTGCAGGTTCTTCTTGGTGTCCTCGGAGAGCTTGGTGTCGTACTCCTGCTGCGCGACCTGGCGCCAGCCCATGGTGCGCAGGAAGCCGTCGGTCTCGACCTGCCCCGAACCGAACATTTCGGACAGCCGGCCGGAGGTGATGTGGCGCCGGACGTCCATCTCCCAGAACCGGTCCTGGGCCTGCACGTAGCCCTGGGCCCGGAACAGGTCGGCGTCGGTGTCGGCGTACAGCTGCGGGATGCCGTTGGCGTCGCGCTTGACGTCGACCGGGGCGGACATGCCGGCCACCTTGACGGTGCCCTCGACCACGGGGAACGAGGCCTGGACGGTGCGCACCCCCCAGTAGGCGCCGCCGGCCACGCCGGCCACCAGCAGCACGGCCAGCACGATCACGATCAGGCGAGCGCGCCGGAACTTCTTCGAGCGGGACATCCGGATCCTTGGCTGGAGAGACTTTTTGCGGCCGTGACAGGTCACCACATTAGGGCGACTCAAGTGGCGGGCGAACACGGGGGACGCCCACGGTTGGATCAGGGGGACGATACCTGGGCAGGGCGACTGGCAGCGGACATCAAAGATCAGGTAAAATGTTAGACTGAGTAACGATTCATCAGCTGCCCCCTCACACCACCGAGGTGCTCCTGCGTGACCGTCGACCAGCTGAACCAGTTCCTGCTCGAGTTCTCCGTGATCCTGCTGGTCGCGGTGGTCGCCGTGCGCATCTCCACCCGCTCCGGGCTGCCCAGCCTCCTGATCTACCTCGGCATCGGCGTCGCCCTCGGCCAGAACGGCCTGGGGATCAGCTTCAACAACGCCGAGCTGACCCAGGTCCTCGGCTACGCGGCGCTGGTGGTCATCCTCGCCGAGGGCGGCCTCAAGACCAGCTGGAAGGCGATACGGCCGGTGATGCCGGCCGCCACCGTGCTGGCCACCGTCGGCGTCGCGGTCAGCGTCTTCGTCACCGCCGCCGGCGCCCACCTGCTGGTCGGCCTCGACTGGCGCAGCTCGATGCTGCTCGGCGCGATCGTCTCCTCCACCGACGCGGCCGCGGTCTTCTCGGTGCTGCGGATGGTCCCGCTGCCCGAGCGCCTCACCGGCCTGCTGGAGGCCGAGTCCGGCTTCAACGACGCCCCCGTGGTGATCCTGGTGGTGGCCTTCGCCACCGCCGGACCGCTCGACCCCTGGTACATGCTGGTCGGCACGATCATCGCCGAGCTGGCCATCGGCGCCGCGGTCGGCTACGCCGTCGGCCGGATCGGCGCGTACGGGGTCAAGCACGTCGCGCTGCCGTCCTCCGGCCTCTACCCGATCGCCGTGCTGGCCCTGGTCGTGCTCGCCTACGCGGGCGGCGCGCTGCTGCACGGCTCCGGGTTCCTCGCCGTCTACATCGCCTCGGTGGTGCTGGGCAACAGCAAACTGCCGCACGGCCCGGCCGTCCGCGGCTTCGCCGACGGACTCGCCTGGATCGGGCAGATCGGCATGTTCGTGGTGCTCGGCCTGCTGGTCACCCCCGAGACCATGCGCTCGGCGATAGTGCCCGCGCTGGTCGTCGGCGCGGTCCTGGTCTTCGTCGCCCGGCCCGCCTCGGTGCTGGTCACCATGACGCCGTTCCGGCTGCCCTGGCGCGAGCAGGCCCTGCTCAGCTGGGCCGGGCTGCGCGGCGCGGTGCCCATCGTGCTGGCCACCATCCCGCTGGTCGCCGACGTACCGAGGGCCCAGGAGCTGTTCAACGTCGTCTTCATCCTGGTCGTGGTCTTCACCCTGCTCCAGGGTCCGACCCTGCCGCTGGTCGCCAAGCGCCTGCGGATCGGCGAGGGCTCGATCGGCCAGGACCTCGGCATCGAGTCCGCGCCGTTGGAGAAGCTCCACGGCCACCTGCTGTCGGTCTCGCTCGCGGCCGGCTCACGGATCTCCGGCGTCGAGGTCGGCGAACTGCGGCTGCCCAAGGGCGCCGCCGTGACCCTGGTGGTGCGCGACGGCTCCAGCTTCGTACCGGAGCGGGCCACCGTGCTGCGCGCCGGGGACGAGCTGCTGGTGGTCACCACCGAGGAGGTCGGCGAGGCCGCGGAGCGGCGGCTGCGCGCCGTGGACAAGGGCGGCAAGCTGGCCGGCTGGCTGCGCGGACGGCAGGCGGACGGGTAGCGGGCAGGTAGCGGGCGGGGACCCGGGGTGCCGGGGACGTGGGGAGTCAGGGACCCGCGGTGTGTACAGGGCCGTGCGCGTCGGAACGGCAGGGGTGTGCCTCTGTTCACCTTCCGTTACCAGCCGGGGCTTGCCATGACCCGCTAGGATGAAGGTATATAGGCGTTATCAGCGTTTTCGTTTTCAAGACTGAACCACCCGCAACATCTGCCTGAAGCAGAGTTGGCGCGACCGCTCGGCGGCCGCGGTCCGCAGTTGAACTGAACTTCTCTGGCCCCCGCTTCCACGACCCGGCCAGCCGGACCCGGTATCTACCCCGGTCGACGCGCGAGAGGACGACTCTCGGCGCCGTCGGGGCTTTTCCCTGCCCTGTTCCGCGCTACCAGGCAGCAGGAAGGACCGACCGTGACGGCCCGCCGAACGGTCGAAAGCCCCGACACCCCCGCCCGGGCGGGTTACGGAGCGCTGCTCCGCACCCCCGGCGCCTGGACGTTCCTGACCCCGGCCTTCGCCGCCCGGCTGCCCTACGCGATGCTCAGCCTGGGCATCGTGCTGCTGGTCTTCCAGACCCACGGCTCGTACGGCACGGCCGGCGCCGTGGCGGCGGTCTCCGCCGTCGCGCAGGCCCTCGTCGGCCCGCAGACCGGCCGGCTGGCCGACCGCTACGGCCAGGCCGCGGTCCTGCTGCCCAGCATCGCCGTGCACGCGGTCTCCGTCGGCGCCCTGATCTCGCTGGCCCTCGGCCACGCCCCGGTCTGGACGCTGTTCCTGGCCGCCGCGCCGGCCGGTGCCAGCGTGCCGCAAATCGGCGCGATGGTCCGGGCCCGCTGGGTCGGCCGCCTGTCCGACCGGCCGGCCATGCTCAACACGGCCTTCGCCTTCGAGTCGGTCACCGACGAGTTCACCTTCGTGATCGGCCCGGTCCTGGCCACCGCGATCGCCACCCAGGCGTCCCCCGCCGCCGGCCTGATCGCCGAGGCCGCACTGACCGTGGCCGGCGGACTGGCCTTCGCCGCCCAGCGGCGCACCGCCCCCGCCCGGCACCCCCGGGTCGAGGGTGTCCGGCGGGTCTCCGCCCTGGCCTCCCCCGGCGTCCGGCTGCTGGCCGCCTCGTTCCTGGGCGTCGGCACCGTCTTCGGCGCCATGCAGGTCTCGGTCACCGCCTTCGCCGAGTCGGCCGGACAGGCCGGCGCCAACGGCACCGTCTACGGGATCTTCGCCGGCGGCTCGATGATCGCGGGCGTGCTCTACGGCCTGGTCGGCTGGAAGCGCTCGGCCCGGCAGCGGATGCTGTTCTGCTACGCGCTGCTGGTGCTCGGCTGCTCCACGCTGTGGGCGATGCCCAACCTGACCGCGCTCGCGGTCGCCGGTCTGTTCTGCGGCCTCGCCATCGCACCCACGCTGATCACCGGGTACACCCTGGTGGAGACGCTGGTCGCGGACGGCGCCAAGACCGAGGCGTTCACCTGGCTCACCGGCGCCATCGGCCTCGGCCTGGCGATCGGCTCGACCGTGGCCGGCCAGCTGATCGACCTGCACGGGCCGTCGGCCGGCTTCCTGGTCCCGATCGCCGGGGCCGGCCTCGGCCTGGTCGGCCTGGTCACCCTGCGGCAGCTTCTGGTCGCCCCCGGCAGCCGGAGCCGGACCGTCGCACGCAGCGGCGGCCTCGCCGCGAAGACCGCCAAGATCGCCACGGTGGAGGGCTGATCCGACCGGGATCACACCCGGATCACGCCCGGAGCGCTGGACTCAGTCAACGGAATACCGCATCATTGACCATCGTTAGCACTCATCAGGCCAGAGTGCCAGGGGGAAGTGCAGGAGGAAGAGCAAGTGCCCACGTACCAGTACCAGTGCACCGAGTGCGGGACCGGCCTGGAGGCGGTGCAGAAGTTCACCGACGAGGCCCTGACCACGTGCCCCGAGTGCCAGGGGAAGCTCCGCAAGGTCTTCTCGGCCGTGGGTGTGGTCTTCAAGGGCTCGGGTTTCTACCGGACCGACAGCCGCTCCTCGTCCAGCAGCTCGGTGACGTCCGGGGCCTCCGGTTCCTCGTCCACCAGCGGCTCCTCCGCCTCCTCGGCGCCGGCTGCCGGCGGCTCGTCCGCCTCGTCGTCGAGCTCGTCCTCGTCGACGGCCTCCGCGCCGGCCGCGAGCTGAGACTGCGGTAGCGCGCCGGGAGCGAGGTGGCGCGGGGTCGACCCGCGCAGGTCCGACGCGCTCGATGCCGGTGCGCGCCCGGATGCGGTGACGCAAGACGTATGACGGCCCGGTGCCGCCGCAGAGATGCGGTGGCACCGGGCCGTCGCGGTTCGTACGGTGGCGCGGGGCCGCGGGGCGGGGCCGGGGGCGCGGGGCGGGGCGGTCGTCAGCGGCGTCAACGCATCCCCTCGGCTCACCCCCACGGGGGATGGAAGTTATCCACAGGGCGGGGTTGTCCACAGGAATTCGCCGGGGCATTCCCAGGGATCCGGCGTGGACGCAGGCTGAGTTCCGCAGGCCCGGCCGCGGGCCGGTACCGATCCAGCCTCGAAGGCGGTGCCCGACCATGACCACGGCAGCCCACCTCACCACCAACCTCCAGGCCCGCCTCGCCCCGCACCCGGCCCGGCACTCCGCTCCCCCGCCTCCCGCGCCCGAGGTGCCTCCGCGACAGGAGGTCCCCGACTTCCCGCCGATCCGGCGCGGCGTCGGAAGCCGCCACCGGCTCCGGCAGGCGGTACGACTCCGGCCGGGCATCCTGGCCGTCGGCCTGCTGGCGGCGGCCACGGCCCTCACCGCCGGGCCCCTACGGCACGGCCCGCCGCCGGGGCCGGCAGCGGCAGGTCCGGCGATCTGTACGCAGAGTGGCGCGCCCACGGGGTGACCCGTCGCGACCGTCGACCGGGCAGCCGGGCAGCCGGACAGCCAGGCGTTCACCCGTGACCGATCGTCCTGCTCACCGAGATCCGGGGCGCCCTGGTCGACCAGCGCTGACCTTCGGCGCCGCCGCAGCTCCGGGGTCCGCCGCTCCGTCCCCGCTCCTGTCCCCGTACCGTCCGCGACCGGTCGCGACCGGTCGCCCGTAGTGCGAGGTCCCCCGGTCGCCCGACTCCGCCGGTCAGTCCCCGTGGTGGGGCGGCCGCTGGCTCAGGTACCAGTCGAGCCCTCGCCCGCTGCCCTCTCCGCCACCGGGACGCTCTCCCCAGCCCTGATCCGTGTCGTCGCTGGTCTGCCGCTCCAGCGGGTCCGCGAAGACCAGCTTCGCCTTGGCCGCCGGGGTCCGCGGTTCCTGTCCCCGACCGCCGTCCCGGGCGCCCGCCCGGTTCCGGTCCTGGTCCTTGTCCTGCTCACCCATCGTCCGCTGCCTCCCGTGGTGTCCCTGCGCGTTCAAGCGTAGGCCGTGCCGACCCGCCCCCGGTCGGGCCCGGGCGCCGCAGGAGTCGGCCCCGGTACAGCCGTGGCCGTACCGGGGCCCTCAACCGCTTCCCCGCTCGCCTGCGTCCCCGCCTGCCCGCTCGGTCAGGCGGCTTCGAAGCCCGCGTGGTCCGCGATCTTCTTGAGCTCGGCCAGCGCGTGCTTCTCGATCTGCCGGATGCGCTCGCGGGTCAGGCCGTGCTGCTTGCCCACCTCCGTGAGCGTCCGCTCGCGACCGTCCTCCATGCCGTACCGGGACCGGATGATCGACGCCGTCCGGTCGTCCAGCCGGTCGATCAGGGTGTCCAGCTCCTCGCGGCGGAGCATCACCATCACGGCGTCCTCCGGCGAGACCGCGCCGGTGTCCTCCACCAGGTCGCCGAACTGGGTCTCGCCCTCGTCGTCGACCGACATGTTCAGGCTCACCGGGTCACGGGCCCAGTCGAGCACGTCCTTGACCCGCTGCTCGCTGATGTCCAGCTCGACGGCGACCTCGGCCGGCTCCGGCTCACGCCCGAGCTCCTTGGCCTTCTCGCGCTGGACCCGCCGAATCCGGCCGAGTTCCTCGACCAGGTGGACGGGGAGCCGGATGGTCCGGGACTGGTCGGCGATCGACCGGGTGATCGCCTGCCGGATCCACCACGTCGCGTACGTGGAGAACTTGAACCCCTTCGAGTAGTCGAACTTCTCGACGGCCCGGACGAGCCCCGCGTTGCCCTCCTGGATGAGGTCCAGCAGTGGCAGGCCGCTGCGCGGGTAGCGGCGGGCCACCGCGACCACCAGCCGCAGATTGGAACGGATGAAGACGTCCTTGGCGCGCTCGGCGTCCTCGGCTATGAACTCCAGCTCCTCCCGGGTCACGCCCTTGGGGAGCCGGTCTTCCTCCAGCAGGTGCTGGGCGTACACCCCGGCCTCGATCCGGAGCGAGAGCTCGACCTCTTCTGCGGCGTCGAGCAGGGGCGTCCTGGCGATCTCGTCCAGGTACATGCCGACAAGGTCGCGGTCGGCCTCGAAATTGGTCGGGCGGGCCGAGCGAGTCCGGTCGGCCCTGTCGCGAACGACGGCACGGGTGGCCATGCTTGCTCCCTTGCTGGTGTTGCCGGGTCTGCCTGCGACTGCGCCGGTCATGGGCGGATCGGTGCAGCGAGATCCTCTGGAGATCCCACGGGGAAGATCCACGGGCTCAAAGAGGTGCGGGCCTCACCGAGGCTCACACGTAACGATCCAACGCACAGAAATCGGACAACATTCCCAACTCACTCAGATTTTCCCCCGACATGCAGTATGCTGCCCGTTTTTCCCTCGACTCCTGACCCAGGGTGACGCGTTGGGCGCTCACTGCGATCGATCTGTGCACCCGGCTCGGAGGCCGGCCCACACCGGCGGCGACGCCAACTGCGGGCAAATGATGCCGAATCGCTACTCGCCCGGCGCTGGAATCACCGGCCCGGAAGGGAAAGGGACGGACATGCAGCTGCAGTCGCCCGACCTCCTTCACCAGACACAACGTCGGAACCTCGCCCGTTGTGCCGGGGTGGCGGTCGGAGCTGCCGCACTGTTCGCCCTCCTCACCGTCCTCACCGCCACCCCCGGGGGCCCGCTGGCGGGCCTGGACCGCGCATCGGTGAATGCGCTGCACTCGTACGCCCGTCGGCACACCGTGTGGACGGCCTCCGTCCGGACCATGGACGATCTGGGCGGCCCCGCCACCATGCGGGTCCTGCTCGGCCTGGCCGCCGTCTGGCTGCTCCGGCTCGGGGCCCGGACCCTGGCCGGATGGGCGGCGGCGCTGGCACTGGTCGGCTGGGCCGCCGGCCGGACGGCACAGTGGACGATCGCCCGGCCCCGCCCGCACTTCACCGATCCGGTCGCGCAGGCCGCCGGCCCCGGCTACCCGTCCGGCCGGGCGATGGCCGCGCTGATCACCTGCACCGCCCTGGCCGCGCTGCTGTGGCCCCGGGCGACCCGGGCCGGGCGGGTGGCGGCCGGCTCGGCCGCGACGCTGGCGGTGGCCACGGTCGGCTTCACCGGGATCGCGCTCGGCACGCACCGGCCGAGTGACGTGCTGGCCGGCTGGCTCGGCGCCGCGGTGGTCCTGGGGGCGGTCACGGCGGTGCTGGAACTCCTGCACCCCGGGGGCCTGCTCCGGGACTCCCACCGGGTGGACTGGCAGACCAGACCGCGGGTCCGGTCGGCCCGGGCACCGACGCCGCCGTCCCGCCACGTCACGGACCCGGACGGGGAGGACCCCTGGGAGGGGGACCCCTGACACCCAGTGAGGAAGATCACACCCTCGAACGAGGGATGCCCACAGGGGGCGAAACGGTGCTTCACCCAACAAACAGGCCGAGGGCTCTACCGCCAATAACCCCTCAAATCGGACCAATCGCTCGCAATCCCGACCACCTGGGGTTCAACTCCGCAGGGTCACCGGGCCCGTGGCGAGTATCGCCACATGCACTCGGCTCCCCAGAGGGTGCCGATGTGAGGCAGACTTCTCCGGCTGGGGTGCATATCAGCGCCCGACACGGGGAGGCCTGGTCCGAGGTGGACCTGGCCGGCCTTGTCCGACAGGTCGACTCCGTACACCGACGTTTCGCCGGACGGGTGTCGCGGAGCCGCCTCGCGGCACCACCACCCAGGCACCGAGTGACGGGGGTCTGATGACCATGCACACGACGGACGGGTCCTCCGACCCGAACGCGTACATCGACCCGCCCACCATGGCCCTGCGGATCCCGGCGCAGTACTCCGCGCCCGTGCCGCCGATGCCCGCTGCGCCGCCCGGCGCACCCTCGGTCCCGCCACAGACGGCACCCCCGGCCCAGGCTCCGGCGAAGCCCGCGGCCTCCGCGGGCCGTAACGGTCTGATCATGGCCCTGGGCACCATGGCCTCGCGCGCACTCGGATTCGTCCGCAGCGCGATGATCGTCGCCGCCCTCGGCGTGGGTGAGCTCGGCGACTCCTTCAACATCGCGAACTCCCTGCCGAACGTCGTCTACATGATGCTCATGGGCGGTGTGCTGGCATCGGTCTTCGTCCCGGAGCTGGTGCACGCCGCGCAGACCCACAAGGACGGCGGCGTCGCCTACACCGACCGGCTGCTCACGATCTGCGCGGTCGCCCTCGGCGTCCTGACCGTCGCCGCCTGGTTCGCCGCCCCGGTCATCGCGGACGCGTACTCCGGTTATCCGCCCGGCGTGAAGCGCGACCTGACCATCACCTTCGCCCGCTACTGCCTGCCGCAGATCTTCTTCTACGGGGTCTTCACCCTGTTCGGCCAGGTGCTCAACTCCCGCGACCGGTTCGGCGCGATGATGTGGACCCCGGTCCTGAACAACCTGGTCGCCATCGGCGTCTTCGGCCTCTACATGGTGGTCGGCAGCAACGCCCGCGACGTCGGCGCCGTCACCTCGGCCGACGCCATGCTGCTCGGACTCGGCAGCACGCTGGGCATCGTGATCCAGGCCGTCGGCCTACTGCCGTCCCTGCGCAGTTCGGGCTTCCGCTGGCACCCCCGCTTCGACTGGCGCGGCGCCGGCCTCGGCAAGCCCCTGCGCTCGGCCGGCTGGGCGCTGCTGCTGGTCGTGGTGACCCAGCTGTCGTTCGCGGTGATCAGCCAGCTGACCGCACGGGCCGGCGACCTCGCCGGGAAGGCCGGACTCCACGTCGGCCTCGGCAACATCGCCTACACCAACGCCTATCAGCTGTTCGTCGTCCCGCAGGGCGTCATCACCATCTCGCTGGTGACCGCCCTGCTCCCCGGGATGACCCGGGCCGCGACCGCCGGCCAGTACAGCCGGGTGGGTTCCGACCTGTCGGGCATGCTGCGCTCGTCCGCCGCGATGATCATCCCGATCACCGTGCTGTTCGTGGTGCTGGCCTCGCAGATCACGGCCATCGCGTACGGCCACGGCAAGGCCGGTCCGGCCGACACCTGGGTGATCGCCCAGGTACTGATCGCCTTCGCGATCGGCCTGCCCGCCTTCTGCGCCCAGTACGCGCTGGCCCGCGGGTTCTACGCACTGGGCGACGCCCGGACGCCGTTCTGGCTGACGGTGGTGAGCACCGGTACCAATGCCGGCCTGTCCTGCGTCGCGTTCTGGCTGCTCGACCCGCGCTGGATCATCATCGGGATGGCCACCGCGCAGACGATCGCCTGCCTGGTGAGCGTGGCCATCACCGGCTGGGCACTGGGCCGCCGACTGCGGTCCGCGCCGGCGGCGGCCGAGCCCGAGGCCGCGCCGGACGCGACACTCGTCCTGAACACCCGCCGGGGCAAGGCCACCAGTGGTCTGGAGGGCGGCCGGGTGATCGGTCTGCACCTGGCGATCCTGCTGGCGTGCGTCCCAGGTGCGGTCGCCGCGCACTGGATCGCCGGCTGGTTCGGCATCGGCCTGTTCGGGAACCTGGTGGGCATGATGGCCGGATCGGCGGCCGTACTGGTCTCGCTCTTCCTCTTCGCCCGGCCGCTCGGCGCGGGCGAGGCCGTCGCCCCGCTCGCCCGCAAGCTGCGGATCCCCTACCCGGCCCCCGCACCCGCCGCCTCCGGCACCGGCACCAGCGGCCGCCACCGCCGCTGACCGCACGGGCGCCACCGGCCCACCGCCAGTTCGCATGCGCCGGCGGACGCTCGCGGCAGCGGCGGCTTCGGGCGCCGCTAGGAGCCGGTCAGCAGCCCCGGGAGCGCCCGCATGTCCTCGAAGACCACCGTCCCCGGCCCCGCCAGCCGATGGGCGGGCGTGACGCCGCCCGCATAGCCGAAGGACCGCATCCCCGCGGCCCGGGCGGCCCGGACGCCGGGCTCGCTGTCCTCGACGACCGCGCACCGCTCCGCCGCCACCCCGAGCCGCTCGGCGGCGTGCAGGAACAGGTCGGGGGCCGGCTTGCCCCTGGCCACCTCGGTGGCGCTGAAGATCCGGCCGGCGAACCTCCGGTACAGGCCGGTCCGGCCGAGGGTGTGCCGCATCTTCTCGTGGTCGCCGCTGGAGGCCACGCAGTACGGCACCGCGAGTCCGTCCAACGCCTCCGCGATGCCGTCGACCGCCCGCAGTTCCGCGTCCACGGCCTCGCGGTGGAGGTCCCGGAAGCGCGCATCCCAGGCCGTGGCCGTGGCGGCGCCGAGCCGGGCCCCGATCTTCTCCCCGATCGAGGCGGAGGAGCGCCCCACGAACTCCTCGATCACCTCGCCCTCGGTCAGCGGCCAGCCGAACTCCGCGCCCAGTGCGACGTGCACCCGGACGGCGATGGGCTCGCTGTCGACCAGCACACCGTCACAGTCGAAGATCACCAGCTCCACCGGCTCGCGGCCGTCCGTTCCCCGCAACTCCCCAGCCGTTCCCATCGAGTCCCCCTTCGGCAGCACCACCGGTCGGCCGACCGATCACCCGACCGATCGCCCGGGCCAGCCTGCCAGGCCGCAGCCGACGCCACGGCAGGGGGTCCCGTCGTGGTGCACGGGAAGGCATTCCCTGTCACATCGCGCCGATCGACGTACCGGTGAGAACAGCACCGACCACAGCACCGCGGAGGACGTCCCACCATGGCCAAGTTCGCCACCCTCGACGAGTACCTCGCCGCCCTGCCGGCCGCGCAGCGCGAGATCACCGACGCGCTCCTGCCCCTCATCGAGGCCACCGCACCCGGCGCGGGGGGCCTCTGGCACGGCCACCCGGTCTGGAGCCTGGGCGGCGCCCCCGGCAAGGACCCCGTCTGCTATCTCAAGGCGTACACCGCTCACGTGACCTTCGGCTTCTGGCGCGGCCAGGAGCTCACCGACCCCTCGGGCCGGCTCGAACCGGGCGCCCAGCGGATGGCCGGCCTCAAGCTCCGTACGCCGTCCGACATCGACCCCGCACTCTTCGCCGACTGGCTGTCCCAGGCCCGGGCCCTCCACCGGCCCGACGAGAACTGACGGACCTCACCCCGCCGGGCCGCCGGGCCCGACGGCCCGCCAGAACGCCGCTGGCCCCTCTGCCCTGTGGGGCGGGGAGGGGCCAGCGGCCTTGGTGCTTCTCTGTGCCCCAGGCAGGATTCGAACCTGCGACACCGGCTTTAGGAGAGCCGTGCTCTATCCCCTGAGCTACTGAGGCTGAAGAAGGCCGCCAACCAGGTTGGGCGACCGACCATGACAGACTAGCGGATGCCGCCTCCGAAGATCTCCCCCGTTGGGACTGCGGTCCGGGAGCGTCCGCGGGCGGGTCGCGGTGGCCGTATCCCGGTGGTCCCACCGGGGCCGCAGGCCGTCGGGCGGCGGCGGTCGCCTATCATCGGGCTCCGGGGTCGCCGTCTTCGAGATGCGTCGGCCGCCCGGACGGACGGCCCGCGAGGTCCGGCCTCCGGCAGGTGCACAACAGTTCCTGCGGGGTACACGGAAACGAGGCCGGGTGTCGCTCGTTACCATCGGCACGGGTGATGCGCCGCTACGGAGCCTCTCGGTGGACCGAACCAGGGCGCTCCGGGCAGTATTCACCCGACCGAGGTCCGACGTGTTCGCGGACTGACAGTGTGGCTGCGGGTAGGCAGCCGCCGGTAGCCGACGTGCAGGCCAGACAGGCCGACGCGCCACAGCACAGTGAAAGGCACAGACGTGACTGCCGCCCAGGAGAGCACCTTCGCCGATCTCGGCAAGGTGCTGGTGATCATCCCGACCTACAACGAGGCCGAGAACGTCGAGCGGATCGTCTCCCGGGTCCGCGAGGCCGTCCCCGAGGTTCACGTGCTGGTGGCGGACGACAACAGCCCGGACGGCACCGGTGAGCTCGCCGACAAGATGGCGGCCGAGGACGGCAACGTCCACGTGATGCACCGCAAGGGCAAGGAGGGCCTCGGCGCCGCCTACCTCGCGGGCTTCGACTGGGGCATCGACCACGGCTACGACGTCCTGGTCGAGATGGACGCCGACGGCTCGCACCAGCCCGAGGAGCTGCACCGGCTGCTGACCGCACTGCGCGGCGCCGACCTGGTGCTCGGCTCGCGCTGGGTGCCGGGCGGCGCGGTGGTGAACTGGCCGAAGTCCCGGCTGATGCTCTCGCGCGGCGGCTCCCTCTACTCCCGGCTGATGCTGGACGTCCCGATCAAGGACGTCACCGGCGGGTACCGGGCGTTCCGCAAGGAGACCCTGCTCGGCCTCGGCATGGACCAGGTCGCCTCCCAGGGGTACTGCTTCCAGGTCGACCTCGCCTGGCGTGCCATCAAGAGCGGCTTCAAGGTCGCCGAGGTCCCGATCACCTTCGTCGAGCGTGAGCACGGCGCGTCGAAGATGAGCCGCAACATCGTGGTCGAGGCGCTCTGGCGGGTCACCGCCTGGGGCGTCAAGGCGCGGGTCGCGAAGCTCACGGCCAAGAAGGGCTGACGTCCGCCGCACCGACGTGGACGTGGACGTGGATCACTGACGGGCCCGGGCCGCCGCGAGGCGCCCGGGCCCGCAGCCGTCTGCGAACGCGTTCTGGAGAGCGGCACGGGCGTGGCGGATCAGGGCTCACCGGGCGGGTCCGGGTGCGGGGGTGCTGGGCGCGGGCGACCATGAGGCATCGACCTTCTCCGGGAGGTGCCCGTGACAGACCCGCCGAGCGGCGGTCGCGGCAGCCCCGGCGACCCCGCTGAGCCCGCTGAGCCCGGCGCTACCGGGGAGCCTGTCGGACCCCCGGAGCCCGTCGGCCCCGCTGAGCCCGGCGACCCCGGTGACCCCACCGGACCCGCTGGACCCGCTGGACCCGCTGGACCCGCTGGACCCGCCGGACCCGATGCGGCCGGCACCCCGCCTCCGGAGACCGGGCCGGGGCGCTGGGCGCGGACCAGGGTCCGTGCTGCCCGGCTCTCCGACCATGCGAAGACGGCACCCGAGCGGATCCCGCTGGTGGGCCGGACAGCGGCGCAGCTCATCCGGGTGAACCTGCTGGACAACGCGACCCGGCTGGCCGCCCAGGCCTTCCTCAGCGCGCTGCCCGCGCTGTTCGTGGTGGCCGTGTTCGCCCCGGCCACGGTCCGCGACGGCGTGACCAACTCGCTCCGCGACCACCTCGGGCTGCAGGGCCCCGCGCAGCAGCAGGTGCAGAGGTTGCTGTCGACCAGCCACGACGACGTGACGCAGAGCTTCGGCGTCTTCGGTGCGCTGGTCACCCTGCTGTCCGCCACCGCACTCAGCCGGGCCCTCCAGCGGGTCTGCGAGCGCTGTTGGGAGATGCCGCGGGCCCGGGCCCGGCTGGCGGTCTGGCGTTGGCTGGTCTGGCTGGCCGTCTGGCTGGTGTTCCTGGTGTTCGAGGTGCCGATCCGGAAGGGCTTCGGGGTCGGCCCCGTGCTGGGCCTGCCGCTGGCCCTGCTGGCCGGTTCGGCGCTGTGGTGGTGGACGCAGCACCTGCTGCTGCTCAGCCGCGTCCGCTGGTACCCCCTGTTGCCCGGTGCACTGCTCTGCGGGGTGACCCAGGGGCTGGTCGGGATCGGCGCACAGGTGTACCTGCCGGGCGCGATGAGCCGCAGTGTGCAGAAGTTCGGCCCGTACGGGGTGGTGTTCACCTCGCTGTCCTGGCTGATCGTGCTGTTCGCGGCGCTGACGCTGGCCATGGTGCTGGGCCGGGTGGTCGCAGAGGAGCCGATGATCGCCGGGTGGCTGGGCACCGCCACCGAGCCGGGCAGCTGGGGCGGCCGTCCCGCGGCGCCCGACGTTCCCACGGGCGGGAGCACGGGCGGGAGCGGGGGCGGGGGCGGGAGCACCGGCGGGAGCGGGGGCGGGAGCGGGGGCGGGAGCACCGGCGGGAGCGGGGGCGGGAGCACCGGCGGGAGCGGGGACGGGAGCGGGGACGGCGGGAACGCGGGCGCCAGGGGCGGCAGCGGGAGCGGGGACGGTTGAACCCCGGGCCGCGGGCCGTACGGCGGGTGCCGTGCGGCCCGGGGCCCGGGGTTCAGGGGTGCTGCAGTGCCGGGGTCCTGCCGGTCAGAACAGCCGGAACAGGCGGGACGCGATGGACGGCGGGGCGAGGTCGGACTGCAGCGTGACGGGCACCTCGACCCGGCCGTCGCCCTCGCCCGCCGAGACGGTTCCGACCTGGGTGCCGGCCTTGGCGGTGTGGCCGAGTTTGGCGGCGTCCAGGGTGACCTTGGCGGTGATGCCCGACCAGCCGGCCACCGTCAGGTCCTTGGCGGCGACCACCGGGACCTTGCCGCCGAGGCCGTCGTCGACGTGGCCGACGACGTCGCCCTGCTTGGCGAGGGTCTGGCCGGCCAGGCCGTTCTGCGCGGCAGTGATGATCTTCATGCTGATCGGCTGGGCGGCCTTGACCAGGCTGGGCTCCTCCTTGGTGGCGGGCTGGCCGAGGGTGACGCCCAGGATCATCCGCTTGACGCCGCCGACGTCCTTGACGGCCGCCCACATCAGGCAGGAGCCCGCCGGGGTGGAGGAGCCGGTCTTCACGCCGATGACCCCGTTCTTCGGCGAGAGGATCTCGTTGGTGTTGAAGACCCGCTGGCCGTTGAACTTGGTGTCGGGCTCCGCGACGATCTGCCGGAAGATGTCGATCTTCATGACCTGCTCGGCGAGCTTCAGCTGGTCCTTCGCCGTGCTCTTGGTGTCGTTGTTGTAGCCGGCCGGGTCCGCGTAGGTGGTGTTGGCCATGCCGAGCTGGGCGGCCTGGTCGTTCATCTTCTTGACGAAGGCCTCCTCGGAACCCGAGTCCCAGCGCGCCAGCAGCCGGGCCACGTTGTTGGCCGAGGGCAGCATCAGCATCTCCAGCGCCTCGTACTGGTTGAGCTGCTGGCCCTCGGTCAGGGTCACCTTGGACTGGTCGGCGTCGTTGGACTCCTGGGCCGCCTGCTTGTCGACGGTGATGACCGGCCCGGTCTCCCCCTTCTTCAGGGGGTGCGCCTGGAGGATGAGGAAGGCGTTCATCACCTTGGTGACGCTGGCGATCGGCGCCGGGGTGTCCGGGCCGGAGCTGCCGAGGCTGCCCACGCCGACCACCTCGGCCGCGGCCTGGCCCTTGGCGGGCCAGGGGACGTTCAGCTGGTCGCCGGTGAAGGTGAAGCTGTTCGCGAGGCCCAGCTTGGCCTTGGGGGCCGGCAGCGGCCGCAGCAGCTGACCGATCACCAGGGCGCCGAGCACCACGGCGGCGAAGACCGTCCAGATGGTGGCGCGCTTGACCGCCCGCTGGAACGGCGTGACCGGGCGGCGGCTGAGGGCGGCCAGCACCTCCATCGCCTCGACGGTGTTCTCCGGGCCGGGCGCCGGCTGCGGGGCCGGCCGGGGTGCGGGCCCGGAAGGGAACGACGGCGGGGCCGTGGGCGGCGGCGGGGACACGGGCGGTGCCCCCGCCGCGGCGGCGGCCGGGACCGGGGTGCGGACGGGCGCGGCGGCGGCCGGGGCGGCCGCGCGCGAGCCGGCCGGGTCGGGCACCGGGAACGGCTTCGGGCCGGGACCCGGGAGCGGTTCGGGCGAAGGGGTGGGCTCGGGTGAGGGAGTCGGCTCGGGGGAAGGGGTGGGGTCCGGCGAAGGGGTGGGCTCGGGCTCCGGGGAGGGTCCCGGCTCCGGGGCGGGCTCGGGCAGCGGGCTGGGCGGGGGCTCCGGGACGGACCCGCCGACCGGCTTGTCGGCCGCCGGGGCGACCCCCTTCAGCGCGGCCCCCGCACCCTCCCGGCTGTCCCGCATGGTGAGACGCGGGTCGGCACCCGCCGGGCGGGCGCTCCCGCTGCCCGCGGCGGCGGCCGCGGCGGCCGGGCCCGGCCCCGCCTGTCCGACCCGCGGCTCGGCCGCGGGTCCGTCGCGGCCCGCGCGGTCCGCACCGCCCCCGGGCGCCTCGGACGCCGGCCGCGAGGACCGGTCCGACTCCGCCCGGCCTCCGGCCGGTTCCTCCTGGTCCGACTCGTCCGGCTGGTCCTTCGCGTCCCGGCCGGCCGGGCTCGCGCCGGCCCGGGCCCCGTCCCGGTCCTGCGGCCGGCCGTCGCTCCCGGCCGCCGTACCGGCCTTGGCCCTGGCGTCGACCTCGGCCTCGGCCGCGGCCACGACCTCCTTCGGCACCCGCAGGGCCGTGGTGGCGTTGTCCACCGGCAGGCGCAGCGCGGTGGTCCGGGAGTCCAGATCCTGGACACGCAGCTGCACCGTGGAGCTGCTCGACCCGGTACCCGACCCGGCCTGCTCGGGCTCGGCCGGCCCGCTCTCGCCGTCGTTGCGCACTCCGTCGGGGGACTCGCCCACGTGACCCACTCCTCCTTGTCCGCCCGGCCCTGCCCGGGCCGACCGTCGAGTTACCGCCGAGTTCTTTTTTCGCGCAGGTTCTCGTCCTGCTCCGCTAGCAGTACAGTCTCCGGCACCGGAGACCCCGGGGGCGCGCGCACCCCGCCCGACCGGCGGTTATTGCGCCCGCCCGGGCTGCTCCCCGGTTCAGACGCTGCGCCCTTCGGCGGCGGTTCCCCGGCTCACGGGGCCTTGTGCGGCAAGGTCACGATTCGGAGGCGTACTCGACAAGCCTGTGTGAGAGGCGTCACTCTGTCATTCATCCACGCGGGGAGGCTTGGATGGGCAGGAGCCGCAGAACAATTCCCGAGGAGCTGTTGCTGCTCGCACTGGACCCGGCCACGGGTACCACGGCGCAGCCGCAGACCCTCGACCTCGGACTTGCCGGGGCACAGCTGGTGGAGCTGTCCCTGGCCGGACGGATAGTCCCGGACGGAGATCGGATCGCCGTGGTGATGGCCCGGCCGACCGGTGATCCCACCCTGGACCACGCACTGGAACTGCTGCGCCGACGTGGCAGTCCGGTCCGTGCCGCGCACTGGATCGGTGGGCCCCGGCTGGGGCTGCGCCAGACGTACCTCGCGCACCTCGAACGGTGCGGGATGGTGACGGCGGTGCCGGGCCAGATGTGCGGTGTGCTGCCGACGACGCGCTATCAGGCGTCCGACGACTGCACCAACGGCGCGATCAAGCAGCGGCTCGACACCGCGATCCGGACCGGCGTGCCGCCGGACCCCCGGACGGCGGCGCTGGCCGCGCTGGCCCACGCGGTCGGACTGGGGAAGCACCTCTACCCCGGTAACGAGGGCAGGTCCTCGCGGTCACGGCTGCGCGACCTGATCCGCTACGACCCGCTGGGCGGCATGGTCGCGCACGCCGTCATGGACGTGCAGAACGGCCTGCCGGTCCAGCAGAACCGCGCGCCGGCGAGCCCGCCCGGCCGCCCCGCACCGGGGCGTGGTGTGGCAGCACGGGTGGGCGCGCGATGACCGGCGCGCGCTGTTAGGTGGCTAGGCACTTCTCGGGGCGGTCCCGCCCGGCGCACCAGACGCCGGTCGGGCCGCCCCGCAGCCGTTCCGGGACGGGACGGCTGCGGGGGCGGTGAGGCGCCGGTGAGCGGACGGCGAGGCCGTCACCGGGACCGGTCCGCCGACCGACCGGTCCACCCGCCGAGCGCGCGCCGCGCACCGGCCGCCGCGCACCGGCCGCCGTCCTCCACCTGCGGCCCCCGGGCGCAAGCCGTCCCGGACCGCGTCCGCAGGCACGGACGCCGCGCGCCTCACCGTCCGTGCGAGGGCATACAGTCGGATCCGGCGGGCCGGTCCGCCGTCCGACCCACCGTCAGGTTCACGGTCCGACCCATCGTCAGATGCGGTGCCCGGCACCGGGCGAGGGCGGCCGCGCACGGCTCGGCGGGGGCGTGACCGTGTGCCGCGAACGCCCGTACCGGTAAGGGTGGTCGGAGCGCAAGGCCCATGATCCGGAATGAACGGTTTTCCGATGATCTGTTCTACTGCGCTCAGGTGATTCCCCGGCACGGACCGGAGACGAGATGGCATGCTGCTCCACATCAGGGGGTTGGTACCAATTTCCACACTCTTCCGAGGCGCCGCGCCGTCCGCCGCGCCAGAGGACCGGCCGGAGGTCGATGTGTCCACCAGCGTCAATCCCACAGTCCGGCGCCGGAGACTCGGTGCCGAGCTGCGGCGCCTGCGTGAACTGCGGCAGATGACCGCCGAAGAGGTGGCCGGCCGCCTGATGGTCTCCCAGTCGAAGATCAGCCGGCTGGAGAACGGGCGTCGCAGCATCAGCCAGCGGGACGTGCGCGACCTGTGCGACGTCTACGAGGTGACGGACGAACGGATCCGGGCCGGCCTGATGGAGATGGCCCGGGAGTCCCGGCAGCGCGGCTGGTGGCACGACTTCGGCGACATCCCGTACAGCGTGTACATCGGTCTGGAGGCGGAGGCCTCGTCGATCCGGGCCTACGAATCCTCGTTCATCCCGGGCCTGTTGCAGACCAGGGAGTACGCCGAGGCGGTGGTGGCGGGCACCCAGCCCGACACCGACCCGGGCGCGATCAAGCGGCGGGTGGACGTCCGGCTGAAGCGGCAGGACCGGATCTACGGCGAGGACCAGCTCGGGAGCCTGTGGGTGGTCATAGACGAGGCCGTGCTCCGCCGGGCGGTGGGCAGCCCGGCGGTGATGGCCGACCAGCTGGACCAGCTGCTGACGCTGAGCCAGCGGGCCAACATCAACCTGCAGGTGATCCCCTTCGACTACGGGGCACACCCCGGTATGACCGGGACATTCTCCCTGATGGAGTTCCCCGAGTCCGCGGATTCGACAGTTGTCTACTTCGAAGGGGTGACGAGCGATCTCTACCTGGAGAAGGACGCCGACGTCCGCCGCTATACCAATCTCTATGACCACCTGCGGGCCGCAGCACTCAGCGTCGCGGAGAGCCGGTCATTGATCCACACCTACGTAGAGAGGTTCAGAGCCACATGAGCACCAAGTCCACGAGCAACCTGACCTGGCGCAAGAGCAGCCACAGCGGCGGCAACGGCGCATGCGTGGAGATCGCGGTCCCCAGCTCCGTCTCGATCGCCGTACGTGACTCCAAGGACCCCGAGGGCCCGCAGCTGCACTTCTCCAACGAGGGCTGGGCGGCGTTCGCCGCCGCGGCCGCGGCCGGCGCCTTCGGCGAGGTCTGACCGGTCCGTCGCACGCCCGGTGCCCGCCGCCGTCCCGCGGCGGGCACCGCTGCGTACCGGGGGCCGGGGGCTCGCGGCCGTGGGCCGGCGGCCGGGGGTCAGCCCGTCGGGTAGCGGGTCCGCCAGCCCTCGGTGCTGTGCAGTTCCGGGCCGTGCATGAGTTCCAGGACGAAGTCGTCGGCCAGCTCCAGGATGGCGCCGCGGCCCTCCAGTTCGACCACCAGCTCGGGCGGCAGTGCCGTCTCCCCGTGCAGTACCCCGAGCAGGTTGCCGCAGACCGAGCCGGTGGAGTCGCTGTCCCCGGAGTGGTTGACGGCCAGCAGCAGACCGGACTTCACGTCCTCGGCGACCAGGGCGCAGTACAGCCCGATGGACAGCGCCTCCTCGGCCACCCAGCCCTCCCCGAGCGCCTCCACCCGCTTCTGCGAGGGTGCGCCGGCCCGGACGGCGTCCAGGGCGGCCCGGAGCGCGGCGGTGGTCTCCTCGTGCCGGGGCCGCTCGGAGAGCAGCGCGAGGGCGAGATGCACCCCTTCCTCCAGGGTGCCGCCGCGGGCCACCGTGTGGACGATCACCGCGAAGGCACCGGCCGAGAGGTAGCCGGTGGGGTGGCCGTGGGTCAGCACCGAGCACTCGACGGCGAGCTGGAAGACCAGGCCGGGCTCCCAGGCGGTGAGCAGGCCGAACGGCGCGGCCCGCATCACGGTGCCGCACCCCTTGGAGTGCGGGTTGCGGGGCTGCTCGACGGTGCCGAGCCGGTCGGCGTCCGGGCCGGAGAGACCGGAGAGGCAGGACTGGCCGGGGGCGCGCTGCGCGTACAGCCACTCCTCGCGGCCGAGCCAGCCGAGGTCGGGGCGGCGCTCGTCCGGGCCCCAGTCGCGCTGGGTGGCGGCCCAGCGCAGGTAGGCGCGGTGGACGTCGGTGGGCGGGTGCCAGTTGCCGCCGTCGCGGCTGATGTGCGCCCGGATCAGGCCGTCCAGGGTGTAGAGCGTCATCTGGGTGTCGTCGGTGATCGCTCCGCGCCGTCCGTACGCCGGGACGTACCCGGTGACGCCCTTCGGGCCGTGGGCGGCGACGATCTTCTCCAGCGACTCGAACTCGATCCCGGCGCCGAGCGCGTCACCGATCGCCCCGCCCAGCAGGCAGCCCCGTACCCGGCTGCGGAAGTCCTGCTGCTGCGCGCGTGACCACAGGGGCATCACAGAAGGGCCTTTCGTCCGGCGGGCGCCCGCTTTCGTTCGAGCGCCACCGCACTGTATTCGAAGAGGTTGTCGGGTTCACCTCCCGACCTCGGACGTCCGCCCCCCGGCCCCGGACGCCAGATCTTCAACATTTTGTTGATATCGGGACATTCGCAGGCCACCGGGGTCCGACCCGGCCTGCCTAGGGTCCCGGGCCATGACCACCATCCCCCGCCGCCCGGCCGTCGCGGCGGCCCTCACCGCCGCCCTGACCGCCGGTGCCGCCACCCTCGCCGGCCCGGCCTCGGCCGCGCCGCTGCCCGCGCAGGCGCAGCACACCCGGATCCCGTTCACCGCCGCCACCGCCACCCAGCAGGCCGACGGCAGCTTCAGCCTCACCTGGACCGCCCCCGGCGTCCGCAAGGTCACCGTGTACGCCGGCACCGACCGCGACCGCGTCGCGCACCGGGTGCCGGTCGCCCGCGGCAACGGCTCCGCCACCGTCACCGTCAAAGGCCTGGCCGCCGCCGACCGCTGGTACTTCGACCTGGTGCCGGACCGCGGCGAGGCGCTGACCGTGGCCGACCGCTCGCTGCACCTGGCCTCGGCGCCCAACTTCCGCGACGAGGGCGGCTACCGCACCGCCGACGGCCACTGGGTGAAGCTGGGCGTGGTCTACCGCTCGGACGACCTCGGCCGGCTGACCGACACCGACCTGGCCGAGCTCCGCCGCCTCGGCATCCGGACCGTGTTCGACCTGCGCACCCCCGCCGAGCGGACCGCGGCGCCGGACAAGGTCCCGGCCGGTGCCACAGTGGTCGCCGCCAACGTGCTCGGCGTCGCCGACACCGGTGCCTTCAACGTGACCACCCCGCAGGCCGCCGTCCGGGCCATGGTGGACGCGGAGCGGACCATGGTCTCCGCCGACAGTGCGAAGACCGCCTACCGTTCGGTGCTGGACGCGGTCGGCGAGGGCCGGGGCGCGGTGCTCTTCCACTGCACCGCGGGCAAGGACCGCACCGGCTGGGCCGGTGCCACCCTGCTGACCGCGCTCGGCGTGCCGCGCGGCACCGTCAAGGCCGACTACCTGGCCAGCAACACCTACCGGGCCGAGGCCAACGCGGCCGTCCTGGCGAAGCTGCCGCCGGCCTACCAGGCCGTCTACAAGCCGCTGCTGGACGTCCGCCCCGAGTACCTGAACGCCGGCTTCGACCAGGTCGCCGCCGACTTCGGCTCCTTCGACGCCTACCTGGACAAGGGGCTGCACCAGGACCGGCGCGACCTGCGCGACCTGCGCCGGGACCTGCTGGTCGGCTGAGCCACCGGCGAACTCGGCATCGAGGTGCGCCACGGGCCGCCGTCCGGCTGAGCGCCGCCCCACAGGACGCCCCACAGGACGCCCCACGGCACGCCGTCCGGCCGAGGGCCGTGGGGCGGCGGGCCCGGGCGTTCCCCGGCGGTCAGTCCAGGACCGGCAGCAGCTCCGGCAGGTGTCCGTCGGAGGCGAGCGCGGCGGCGCGGCGTTCGGCGGGCACCTCGCCGTAGGTGGTGGTGCGCTGGCGGTGCGGCCGGCCGGCCGCCTCCGCGATCGACTGCAGCTCCCGGACCGACTTGTAGCTGCCGTACCGGGATCCGGCCATCCGGGAGATGGTCTCCTCCATCAGGGTGCCGCCGAGGTCGTTGGCGCCGGAGCGGAGCATCTCGGCGGCGCCCTCGGCGCCCAGCTTCACCCAGCTGGTCTGGATGTTGGGGATGTGCGGGTGCAGCAGCAGCCGGGCCATCGCCACCACGGCCCGGTTGTCGCGCGCGGTCGGGCCCGGCCGGGCGATGCCGGCCAGGTACACCGGGGCGTTGGTGTGGATGAACGGCAGCGTGACGAACTCGGTGAACCCGCCGGTGCGTTGCTGGATCCGGGCGAGCAGCCGCAGGTGGCCGAGCCAGTGCGCCGGGGTGTCGACGTGGCCGTACATCATGGTCGAGGACGAGCGCAGGCCCAGCTCGTGGGCGGTGGAGACCACCTCCACCCAGGTGGCGGCGGGGAGTTTGCCCTTGGTGAGCACCCAGCGGACCTCGTCGTCGAGGATCTCGGCGGCCGTGCCGGGGATGCTGTCGAGGCCGGCCTCCTTGGCCTGCTGGAGCCAGTCGCGGATCGACAGCCCGGTCCTGGTCGCGCCGTTGACCACCTCCATCGGGGAGAAGGCGTGCACGTGGATGCCCGGCACCCGGGCCTTCACGGCGCGGGCGATGTCGAAGTAGGCCGTGCCGGGCAGGTCCGGGTGGATGCCGCCCTGCATGCAGACCTCGGTGGCGCCGACCTCCCAGGCCTGCTCGGCCCGGTCGGCGACCTGTTCCAGCGAGAGGGTGTAGGCGTCGGCGTCGGTGCGGCGCTGGGCGAAGGCGCAGAACCGGCAGCCGGTGTAGCAGACGTTGGTGAAGTTGATGTTCCGGGTGACGCAGTAGGTGACCTCCTCGCCGACCGCGGAGCGGCGCACGTCGTCGGCGATCCGGCAGAGCGCGTCCAGGGCCGGGCCGTCGGCGTGGAACAGGGCGAGGGCCTGCTCGTCCGTCAGCCGGGTGGGGTCGTCGGCGGCGACGGCCAGCGCCTCGCGCAGGTCGCCCGCCAGCCGCTCGGGGGCGCTCGCGGCGACCTGTTCGCGCAGCGCCTCCCAGTCCCCGTACACCTCGTCGAAGTCCGCCCGCCGGTCCCCCGTCCGCCCCTCGGTGTCGATGGTGCGGTGCAGGTCGGTGCGCCCGTACGAGGCGGGCAGGTCCTCCGGCTCCTGCCAGGGCAGCCCGGCGGGGAAGGCGTCCGGCCGGGCCAGCCCGGTCTCCGGGTCGGCCAGTGCCCGGACGTGCGGCATGATCCGCGGGTCCAGCCAGGGCTCGCCGCGCAGCAGGTACTCGGGGTACACGGTGAGCCGCTCGCGCAGCTCGAAGCCCTCCGCGGCGGTGCGGGCGGCCAGCTCCTCGATGTGCGGCCAGGGCCGCTCGGGGTTGACGTGGTCGGGGGTCAGCGGGGAGACGCCGCCCCAGTCGTCGATGCCCGCGCCGATGATCAGCGGGTACTGCTCGTCGACCAGGTTCGGCGGTGCCTGGATCCGGGCGGCGGGTCCGAGCACCAGCCGGGTCACCGCGATGGCGGCGGCCAGTTCGGACAGTTCGGCGTCCGGCATGGCGCGCATCGCGGTGTCCGGCTTGGCCCGGAAGTTCTGCACGATCACTTCCTGGACGCCGTGGTACTGCCGGGAGATCCGCCGGATCGCGAACAGCGCGTCGGCCCGCTCCTCGTACGTCTCGCCGATGCCGATCAGCACCCCGGTGGTGAAGGGGACGGCGCTGCGGCCCGCGTCCTCCAGCACCCGCAGCCGTACGGCCGGCTCCTTGTCCGGCGAGCCGTGGTGCGGACCGCCGGGCTCGGACCACAGCCGGGTCGCGGTGGTCTCCAGCATCATGCCCATGGACGGGGCGACCGGCTTGAGCCGCTGGAAGTCGGTCCAGCTCAGCACCCCGGGGTTGAGGTGGGGAAGCAGGCCGGTCTCCTCCAGCACCCGCACCGCCATCGCCCGCACATAGGCGAGGGTGTCGTCGTACCCGTGCGCGTCCAGCCACTCGCGGGCCTCGGGCCAGCGGTCCTCGGGCCGGTCGCCGAGCGTGAACAGGGCCTCCTTGCAGCCCAGGGATGCACCCTGACGGGCGATCTCCAGTACCTCGTCCGGGGAGAGGAACATGCCGTGCCCGGCCCGCTTCAGCTTGCCCGGCACGGTGACGAAGGTGCAGTAGTGGCAGCGGTCCCGGCACAGCCGGGTGAGCGGGATGAACACCTTCTTGGAGTACGTGATCACCCCGGGCCGCCCGGCCTCGGCGAGCCCGGCGTCCCGGACCCGGGCCGCCCCGGCGCACAGGTCCCGCAGGTCCTCGCCCCTGGCCTGGAGCAGCACCGCGGCCTCGCCCGGATCCAGCGCGACGCCGTCCCGGGCCCGGCGCAGCGCCCGGCGCATCGAGTTGGCGGTGGGGGCGGGCCGGGGTTCGGGCCGAGGGGCGTCCGTTGCGTCCATGGGGTGACGATACGCGAGCCGTCAGACCGCAGGAGGATCCGACCCTGACCCGGACTCAGGGTCGGGTGGGTCGCCAGGCGTACGCCGATCTGAGCCTGTGGAGCGATGCCCGGGGCGGGTCGCAGGACCTCTAATGGGTAGGGCAACAGCAGCTACCGAGGGTGGGAGAACATGGTGGATCAGGACACGCCGTACCGCACGCGGCGCCGCACGGTGGGACGGGTACTGGTGCCCGTGGCCGTCGGGGCCGTGGTCGCGGCCGGTGCCGGGCTGGTGCCCGCGCTGGCCAGCGACTCCGCGCCGAACCTGCCGGCGGTCAGCGCCGAGCAGCTGGTGGCGAAGGTGCTGGGCAGTGAGACCGACGCGTTCAGCGGTACGGTGAAGGTCAAGGCCGATCTCGGGGTGCCGTCCCAGCTGCTGGGCGCGGCCGGGGGCGGCGGCGCGTCGCCGCAGGCGAAGGCGCTCGAACTGCTCGGCGGCGAGCACACCCTGCAGGTGGCCGCGGACGGGCCGGACCGGCAGCGGCTCGGCCTGGTCGGCGAGCTGGGCGGCTACGAGGTGGTGCACAACGGCGACCAGCTCTGGGCCTGGGACAGCAAGGCCAACGAGGCGCACCACGTGGTGCTGCCGAAGGACGCCGGGCACGGCCGGGCGGCCGGGGCTCCGCTCGGGGCGGGCTCGCTGACGCCGCAGGAGCTGGCGAAGCAGGTCCTGGCGGCGGGTGCAGGCACCACCTCGGTGACGGTGGACGGCACCGTCGAGGTCGCCGGGCGCGCCGCGTACAAGCTGAGCGTGAAGCCCACCCAGGCCGGCTCGACCGTCCGTGAGGTACGGATCGCGGTCGACGCGGAGCACGGGGTGCCGCTCGGGGTGCTGGTGCAGGTCGCCGGTGGCGGCAGCCCGGTGCTGGACGCGCACTTCAGCTCGGTGTCGTTCGCCACCCCGGCCGCGAAGACCTTCGAGTTCAGCGCGCCGAAGGGCGCCAAGGTGACGGAGGGCCGGGACGCCGCGGCGGGTGCGCCCGCGGGCGCCGCCGAGGCCGCCGAGGCTGCCGGGGCCGCGCGTGGGAAGGCCGAGCCCGCCCGGCCGGGCGGGGACCCCGGAGTCAACGTGGTCGGGGAGGGGTGGACGGCGGTGCTCTCCACCCGGCTGCCCGAGGGCGGCCCGTCGGCCGGGGCCGGCCAGGACGCCCGCGGCCACGGCAAGGGCGGGCCGGACAACCCGCTCGCGCTGGTGAAGTCGCTGGGCAAGCCGGTCGGCGGCGGTTCGCTGATCAGCACCCGGCTGCTGAACGTGCTGGTCACCGATGACGGCCGGGTCTTCGCGGGTGCCGTGACGCTGCCGGTGCTGCAGAGCGCGGCCGGGGTGAAGTAGGTGGCCTCTCCGGTGACGGAGCGGTCGACGGGCCGGGCTGCCGAGGGCGGCCCGGCCCCTTCCGCCGCCGACGACGTGATCCGCACCCGCGGACTGACCAAGCGGTTCGGCGGCGGCCAGCTCGCCGTCGACGGGCTGGACCTGACGGTCCCCCGGGGCAGTGTCTTCGGCTTCCTCGGGCCCAACGGTTCCGGCAAGACCACCACCATCCGGATGCTGATGGGCCTGATCGCGCCCACCGCCGGCGTGGCGACGGTGCTCGGCGGGCAGATGCCGCAGTCGGCCGGCCGGGTCCTGCCCAGGGTCGGCGCGCTGATCGAGGGCCCGGCCCTGTACGGCTTCCTCTCCGGCCGGGACAACCTGGCGCGGTTCGACGCGGCCGACCCGACCGCCGACCCGGCCACCCGCAGGCGCCGGGTCGGCGAGGCGCTGGAGCGGGTCGGGCTGACGGCGGCGGCCGGCAAGAAGGCCAAGGCGTACTCGCTCGGCATGAAGCAGCGCCTGGGGCTGGCGTCGGCCCTGCTGGTGCCGCGTGAGCTGCTGGTGCTGGACGAGCCCACCAACGGGCTGGACCCGCAGGGCATGCGGGAGATCCGGGCGCTGGTGCGGGAGGTCGCGGCGGAGGGCACCACGGTGTTCCTCTCCTCCCACCTGCTGGACGAGATCGAGCAGGTCTGCTCCCATGCGGCGGTGATGTCCCGGGGCCGGCTGCTGGTCCAGGGCACGGTGGCCGAGCTGGCCGCCCGGGCGCAGGGCCGGCTGGTGGTCCGTACCCCGGACGTGGAGCAGGCGGCGAAGGTGCTGGCCGCGCACCGGGTGGCGGAGGTCCGGGCCGGGGACGGCCGGGTGGAGGGCACCGCCGAGTTCGGCGAGCAGGTACTGGCGGAGCTGTGCGCCGCGCTGGTGGGGGCCGGGGTTCGGGTGCACGGCTTCGGGGTGGAGCGCGGCACGCTGGAGGACGCCTTCGTGGCGCTGACCGGGGAGGGATTCGATGTCGCGGGCTGAGGTGTCGCCGGAGGAGATGGCGCCGGAGCGGGTGGCGCCGGAGCGGGCGGTGTCCGGGGCGGTGGTCCGGGCCGGGGTCCGGGCCGGGGTCCGGCCGCAGACGGCGGCGGGTTTCCTGGCGCTGTTCCGCAGCGAGGTGGGCCTGACCTTCCGGCGGGCCCGGACGCTCGCCCTGCTCTCCATCCTGGCGGCGCTGCCGGTACTGATCGGCGTGGTGGTGCGGGTCGAGACCGGCGGTGAGAGCGGCGGCGGGGGTCCGGCCTTCGTCGCCCAGGTGACCCAGAACGGGCTCTTCCTGGTCTTCACCGCTCTCGCGCTGACCCTGCCGGTGTTCCTGCCGATGTCGGTCGGGGTGGTGGCGGGCGACGCGGTCGCGGGTGAGGCGAGCGCCGGGACGCTGCGCTACATGCTGGTCGCGCCCGCCGGGCGGACCAGGCTGCTGGCCGCCAAGTTCACGGCGGCGCTGGTGTACTGCGCGGTGGCCACCGCCGTGGTCGCCCTGTCGGCGCTGGCGACCGGCGCCGCGCTGTTCCCGATGGGCGAGGTCACCCTGCTGTCCGGGGACGCGATCGGGCCGGGCGCCGCGCTGCTGCGGGCGCTGCTGGTGGCCGCGGTGGTGGCGGCCTCGCTGGCCGGGCTGGTCGCGATCGGCCTGTTCGTCTCCACCCTGACGGGCAGTGGGATCGCCGCGATGGCGACCACCGTGGTGCTGGTGATCACGGTGCAGATCCTGGACAGTTTCCCGCAGTTGCACGCGGTGCAGCCGTACCTGTTCACGCACGGCTGGCTGAGCTTCGGCGATCTCCTGCGCACCCCGATGTACTGGGACAACGTGCTGGACAACCTCGGCCTGCAGGCGGTGTACGTGGCCGTGTTCGGCTCGGCGGCGTGGGCGCGGTTCGCGTCCCGGGACATCACGGCGTAGCGCCGGCGCCCGGGCCGGTCAGGCGTACGGGCCGGTCAGGCGTGCGGCGGCAGCCGGGAGGTCGCTGCGGCGCAGGCCAGCAGCGCCAGTTGGGCGGGGGCGACCAGGAACAGCGGCGACCAGTCCGGGCAGACCAGCCGGACCCCGGCGGTCAGCCCGTGCAGCCGGGCCCGGTAGGAACCCTTGAGGTCGACCCGGTCCAGCCGGTACGGCGGTGCCAGGGTGATCGTCGGACAGCCGGGGCGCTGCCACTGGATGGTCGTCGGTCCGCCGGGCGGGCCCTGGGTGAGCACCAGCTCCCCGGTCTCCGCGCTGGCGGGATCGCGCCGTACGGCGGGGACCCGGACCGGGTCCGCGACGGCTCCCGGGCGGACGGCCCGGCGCGAGGGGCGGCTGATCCGCCGCGTGAGGTCGACCATCGCAAGCCCTCCTGCGGGCCCCAGGGCACGGTGCCGAGCTGGATGCCCGGCGACAGCCGCGGGTGAACCACCCGTGGCACCCCGGACGTTAGCAGCAGAGTGCTCCGCTTGAGGAGATCCGGAAACGAGATGTTCACCCGGCCCCGGCCCGGGCACGGCGGGCCCGTACGGCCACGCGGCTTGACGGCCCGCGGCCCGGCCGGGTGGGATGGGGCGTCGTCACCGAGCGTGCAGCAGACGTTCGCCCGGCGTACCGACCGACCTGCGGCCACCGACGTCCGCACGACCGGGGGAGCCCGTCAGCATGCCGATCACCCGTAGGGGGCTCCTGCTCGGTGTGCCCGCCGTAGGGGCGCTCACCGCGCTGGCCGGGTACGGCAGGGCGGGCGCCGCGCGGGCCTCCGCGCCGGGCCCCAGCGGGCAGTTGGAGCTGTACTCCTGGTGGACCGAGGGCGCCGACCAGAACGGGCTGCTCGCGCTGCTGGCCGACTTCAAGGGCCGGGCCCCGCTGCTGGCCTGCTACAACGGGGCGCGCAGCAGCCGGGCCGCGGCCGGTCCGCAGGCCGAGCTGGAGCGCCGGCTGGCGGCCGGCGATCCGCCGGACAGCTTCCAGTGCCACGCCGGCGCCGAGCTGGCCGGCCGGGCCACGGCCGGGAGGCTCGCCCCGCTCGACCAGCTCTACCGGCAGCAGGGCTGGGCGGAGCGCTTTCCGGCGGAGCTGCTGCCGCGGCTGCGGGGCGAGGACGGCGGCTACTACGGCGTCCCGGTCGGCATCCACCGCACCAACATGCTGTGGTCGAACCCGGCGGTGCTCTCCCGGGCCGGGGCCGACCCGGCGCCGCGGACCGTCGCGGAGCTGCTCGACAGCGCGCGCCGGGTGGCCCGGAGCGGGCCGGTCGGGCTCGCGGTCGGCGGTTCCTGGAGCTGCCGCCACCTGTGGGAGACGGTGCTGCTGGCGGGGGTCGGGCCGCAGGGCTGGGACGCGCTGTGGCGCGGTACCGGCTGGGACTCGGCGGCGGTCGCGGCGGCGCTGCGCGACCTGCGCGACCTGCTGGCGCTGAGCAACCCGGCCGACCGTTCGATGACCGGCTGGGAGGATGCCACGGCGCTGGTCGCCTCGGGGCAGGCCGGGTACCAGGTGATGGGCGACTGGGCGGAGGCGTACCTGCGCGGGACGCTGGCGCTGCGGCCGCGGGTCGGCTACGACTGGGCGGCGGCGCCGGGGACCGACGGGGTGTTCCAGTACATGAGCGACACGTTCACGCTGGCGGCGGGCGCGCGGCACCGGGAGGCCGCGCTGGCCTGGCTCGCCGAGTGCGGCAGCCTCGACGGCCAGCTGGCGTTCAACGGGGCCAAGGGCGCGATCCCGGCCCGGACCGACCTGCCGCCGCAGGCCCTGGCGCTGTTCGGGCCGTACGCGCGGTGGTCGCTGGACCAGTGGCGCGACGGTGTGGCCGTCGGCTCGCTGACCCACGGGGTGGTGGCCTCCGCGGCGTGGGGTGCGCGGATCGACGCGGCGCTGACCGTCTTCCTGGCGGACCGGGACGTACCGCGGTTCCAGGACGCGCTGGTCCGGGCGGCCGGGGGCTGATCCGGTGCCGGGCCGGGGCTCGGGTCAGGACGCGGTGGGCGTCCCGGCCGGGGTGTCGGCGGGCACGGGAGCGGTGGCGGGCGCGGGCGCAGGCGCGCCGGCCGCGGGCGTCTGCGCGCCGGCCGCGGCGCGTTCCCGGGCGAGGGTGGCGCGGTCGGCGCGCACCCGGCGCAGCGCGTCCACGGTGAGCACCGCCAGCGCTGCCCAGACCAGGGCGAAACCGGCCCAGCGGGCGGGCGGCATCGACTCGTGGAAGACGGCGACGCCGATCAGGAACTGGAACACCGGCGCCAGGTACTGCAGCAGTCCGAGCGTGGTCAGCGGCACCCGGACGGCGGCAGCGCCGAAGAACATCAGCGGGACCGCGGTGATCACACCGCTGAGCATCAGCAGCCCCGAGTGGCCCCCGCCGTACTCACCCGGCACCACCCGGCCGAAGCTGCCCTGGCCGCGGGCCGCCAGGTAGACCAGGAACGCGAGCGCGAACGGGAACATCGCGGCGCTCTCCAGCGCGAGGCTCTCCAGCCCGCCGAGGGCGACCCGCTTCTTCAGCAGTCCGTAGGTGGCGAAGGACAGCGCCAGGGTCAGCGCGATCCAGGGCAGCCGGCCGTAACCGACGGTGAGCACCACGACCGCCGCCGCGCCGATGCCGACGGCCGCCCACTGGGCGGGCCGCAACCGCTCGCGCAGTACCAGGACTCCGAAGGCGATGGTGACCAGCGGGTTGATGAAGTAGCCGAGGCTGGTCTCGACCACGTGGCCGGAGTTGACGCCCCAGATGTAGACGCCCCAGTTGACGGTGATGAAGGCGGCGGCGAGGGCGGAGAGGGCGAGCCGCCGGGGCTGGGCGAGCAGCGGCCGGATCCACGCCCAGCGGCGCTGGACCAGCATCATCAGGGCGACCGCCACGAACGACCAGACCATCCGGTTGGCCAGGATGTCGACGGCACCGGCGGGCTCCAGCAGCGGCCAGAACAGCGGGAACACGCCCCAGATCCCGTAGGCGGCGAATCCGTACCAGAGTCCTCGGCGTCCGTCTGCCATCTGGGCCTGCCCTCCCGCGCGCACCGGTGTCGGACCGACGGTAGCGGGCGGGAGGGCGGGATGTCATCCCCGTTCTCACTCTTTGGTCATGACATCCCTGATGGTGCGGCCGTCCCGGCGGTGCGGCCCTCCCGGAGGTGCGGCCGTCCCGGCTCAGGCGCCCAGGGCGGCCTTCACCGTCTCGGCGAGCGGGACGGTCGGGCGGCCGATCAGACGGGCCAGATCGCCGTTGGCCCGGGCCAGGTCACCGCGGCCGATCGCCCGGTCGACGTCGACGAAGACCGCCGCGTAGCCCTCCGGCAGACCGGCGCCGACCAGCACCTCCTGGTGCTCGGCGGGCGGGACGTCGCGGTACGCCACCGGGCGGCCGGAGTGCTCGGCCAGCGCGGCCGCGTACTCGGAGAAGCTCCAGGCGACGTCACCGCTCAGCTCGTACACGGCGTTCTCGTGGCCCTCGCCGGTGAGCACCGCGACCGCCGCGTCGGCGTAGTCGGCGCGGGGGGCGCTGGCCACCCGGCCGTCGCCGCTGCTGCCGACCACCACGCCGCGGGCGACCGCGTCGGCGGCCTGCGCGGTGTAGTTCTCGGTGTACCAGCCGTTGCGCAGGAAGACGAAGGGCAGTCCGGACGCGCGGATCGCGGCCTCGGTCTCCTTGTGCTCGTCGGCCAGCGTGAAGCTCGCCTCGTCGCCGCCGAGCACCCCGGTGTACGCCAGCAGGCCGACCCGGGCGGCCTTGGCGGCCTCGATCACGGCGCGGTGCTGCGGGGTGCGCCTGCCGATCTCGTTGGCGGAGATCAGCAGCACCCGGTCGCCCTCGGCGAACGCGCCGGCCAGCGTCTCGGGGCGGTCGTAGTCCACCACCCGGACCTCCACCCCGCGGGCGGCGAAGTCGGCGGCCTTCTCCGCCGAGCGGACGGCGACCGCGACCCCGGCGGCGGGGACCTCGGCCAGCAGGCCCTCGACGATCAGGCGGCCCAGCTGGCCGGTGGCACCGGTGACGACGATCATGTTGCGCTCCTCGGAAGGTGTTCTCGTGTTCCGCTCTGCTTCGCCACTCACTTTATGGAGGGCACTAACCTTCCGAAAGTACGCACTTCAAAGTAGGGTACTGACATGGAGGTAATGGAAGAACGCTCACTGCTGGAGCGGCTGCCGGACGTCTACGACCGGATGTGCCCCTCCCGCGGAGTCCTGGAGCACGTCACCAGCCGCTGGGGCGTGCTGGTGCTGGTCGCCCTGCTCGAGCGGGGGTACCGGTTCAGCGAGCTGCGCCGCCGGGTCGCGGGGGTGAGCGAGAAGATGCTCGCCCAGACCCTGCAGAACCTCGAACGCGACGGCTTCGTCCTGCGGGTCGCCCACCCGGTCATCCCGCCCCGCGTCGACTACAGCCTCACCCCGCTCGGCGCCGAGGTGGCCGAACAGGTCTCCGGCCTGGCCCACTGGGTGGAGGCCCGGATGTGCGCGGTCACCGAGGCCCGCGAGGCGTACGACACCCGGCAGTCCTGACCGGCTGGCGCCCGTGAGCCCTACCGGTGACCGGGGTGGAGCCGGGCGAGTTCGGCGCGCGCCGCCTCCGCGGCCGGGTGGCCCAGCTCGTCCAGGACCGCCAGCGCACGGATCCGGAAACCGAGGGCGTCCGCGACGCGTCCGAGGCTCTCGTGCGACCGGGCCAGGACGCCCAGCGCGGAGACCTCCCCCAACCGGTTGCCCGCCTCGGCGTGCAGGGCGAACGCCCGCTGCGCCGCCACGACGGCCTCCTCGAACTCACCACGGACTTGGTGGACTTCGGCCAGCTTGTCGGTCACCAGCCCTTGACCGAAGGCATAGTCGAGCGACACGAAGATCTCGAACGCCTCGTCCAGCACCGCCACGGCCTCCTCGAGACGGTCGAGCCCCTGGTAGGCCAGGCCCAGGTTCTCCAGGACGTGTGCGGCGAGCCAGGGATCACCGTCCCGGCGCGCCGCAGCAAGCGCCTGGGTGAGGGAGTCCACCGCCTCGCCGAACCGCCCGAGGTGGATGAGCGCGCCACCCAGGTTGTTCAGGGAGCCCGCCTCCAAGTACCCCAGCCGGCGGGACATGGCCGCCGCCTGCAGGCAGCACCGGTAGTACTCCTCGTACTGCCCCCGGTAGCAGTAGCTCGCGCCCAGATTGCTGAGGACCACGGTCTCGGCGCGGTCGTCGCCGAGGTCACGGGCGGCTTCGAGGGCGCGGAGGTTGGCTGCCGTCCAGTCCGCGGTCGGCCGCCGGAGCTGGAAGAACGACCGCAGCGCGATCGGAAGTTGCCAGGTGATGTCCCTGGCACCCTCCTCGTCGGCCTGGGCGAGGGCGGCCAGCAGGTTCTCGAACTCGGCCTCGCACCAGGTGACGGCCGCACCGCGGGAGCCGAAGGCGACCATGGCCGGCGTGTCCGGCCGGTCCGTGGGCGCGACGACGAACGGCGCCGGACCCCGGCGGAGGTTCAGGACCCTCCCGGACTCCTCCGCGTGGAACAGGTACCAGCCGAGCAATCGGCGTACTGCCGCAGCCCGTTCGCCGTCGGCGTCCTCCTCCAGACCGCGTTCGCGAGCGTAGTCGCGCAGCAGGTCGTGGAAGCGGAACCTGTTCAGCGACGGCATCTCCAGGAGGTGGGAGCCGACGAGGACGAGCAGAGCACGCAGCAACTCGGACGGCGGCAGGCCGGTCAGCGCGGCGGCCGCCTTCAGGCCCATGTCCGGCCCGCAGTGGAGTCCGAGCAGGCGGAACACGCGTGCGGTCGACGGCGAGAGGCTGCGGTACGACCAGGAGAACACCTCCCGGACCGCCGTACTGTCGTCCTCGTCGTAGGTGACGAGTGCGTCCAGTCCCCGGTGATCGGCGAGGTCCTCGGCGAGCGTCGCCAGCGAGTCGTGCGGACGGGCCGCCGCCACCTCGGCGGCGATCCGCAGCGCCAGCGGCAGGTGGACGCACCGCCTGGCCAGCAGGGCTGCTGCCGCCGGCTCGGCGTCGACCCGCCGCACCCCCACGACCGACCGGAGCAGTTCCACCGACTCCTCGGGCGACAGCAGGTCCAGCACGATGCGGCGTACGCCCTCCCGCGCCACCAGGCCGGAGAGCTGGCTGCGGCTCGTGACGAGGACCAGGCAGGTGTCGGACGACGGCAGGAGCGGCCGGACCTGTTCCGCGTTGCGGGCGTTGTCCAGCACGACCAGCATCCGACGGTCGCTCAGCAGGGTCCTGAACATCCCGCTGCGCCCCTCGGTGTCCTGCGGAACGCTGCCCGGCGCCACCCCGAGCGCCAGTAGGAAGCCGCCGAGCGCCTGCTGCGCCGACAGCACCGGTCCGGGGCCGTAGCCCTGCAGGTTCACGTAGAGCTGGCCGTCGGGGAAGTGGTCGCGCACGGCATGTGCCCAGTGCAGGGCGAGCGCCGTCTTGCCGACACCCGCGGTGCCGGCGACAGCGGACACGATCGCCGTGGACCTGGTTGTTCCCCCTCGGGTCGACAGCAGCGCGTCGAGTTTGGCGATGTCCGCCTCCCGGCCGGTGAAACAGGACGGCCTCGGCGGCAGCTGGTGCGGACGCGGCCATCCCGCATCGGCGGCGTGGAAATGAATTCCACCGGTGACCGTACCGGCCTGGACAACGCTTTTCGCAGAGCCGGACATGGCGTTCCTGGTGGCCCCGGCCGAATTCCCGGTGTCGCGATCTTCCACAGTTCCGCCCCGTTCATCGCCCCGGCCCCAAGGCCGCCCCGTCCGGGGACGGTACCGCCAGGAGCCAAGGCAGTCCAGGGCACAACGCGGTCGGACGATCGAATTCCGAATTCCGGCGGACCGTGCAGTATTGACAGCACATGAGGCCACCTCGAACATTGTTCCGAGTCTGCCGCAGGCACATCAATGATCACCCGTATTCGCCGGAGGCGGTACCGACCGATGTCGGGAAACGTATTCGACCTACCTCCCACCACCCTGGTGATGCAGCCCGGGACCTTCTGCAACCTGGACTGCCGGTACTGCTACCTGCCGGATCGTGCGACCGTGCGCCACCTGGACCCGGAGGTCAACCGGGTGGTGGCCGAGGAGGCGGGGCGATGGGCCGCCTCCGGGCATCGGGTCGAGGTGCTGTGGCACCTCGGGGAGCCTCTCGCGGTCGGGGTGGCGCGGATGGGACGGCTGTGGTCTCCGTGGCCGCAGGGGACCGTCCACTGCGTCCAGACCAACGGCACGCTGATCGACGACCGCTGGTGCGACCTGTTCTCGGCGCACGGGGTTCGCGTCAGCGTGAGCTCGGACGGGATCGCCGGGATGAACGCCGACCGCGTCACTCGCTCGGGCCGTCCGGCGGAGCGGCGGATCGAAGCGGGGCTGGCGGTGCTGACCAGGCGCCGAGTGCCGTTCGATCTGCTGTCCGTGGTCCGCACTCCCACCCCGGAGTCGGCGCGGGCCGTCTACGCGCATGCCCGATCCGTCGGCGCTCGCGCCCTCGGTGTCCTGCCCGAGGAGCGCAAGGGCGTCCACCACGGCAACTCCACGGCCGACCGGGAGAGCTGGGCGGAATTCTTCGCCCAGCTCTACCGCGAGTGGCACGACGACCGGAGCGTCCGGCTGCGGGAGCTCGAGTCCGTGGCGAACTGCTGGGACGCGGTCATGGCCGGGGTGACCGCCGAACAGGTCCGGGGCGTACCGGTCGAGGCCATCCCGACCATCGCCCACAACGGTGACGTCACCGTCATGTCGCCCGACCTCGCCGGCCACGTGCATCCCGTCCACGGACCGTTCACCGTCGGCAACGTCCTACGGGAAGGGCTCGCGGACATCCTCAGCCGCGCCCCCGGGGTCCCGTGGGTGCGCGAAGCCCTCACCGGTGTCGCGCGGTGCCGCGCGACCTGCCGCTATGCCGCCGTCTGCGGCGGCAACTGGCCCGCGAACAAGTACTTCGAGTCGGGCCGCCTGGACCACACCGAGACGGCGTACTGCCGCAACCTCCATCAGGCCAAGCTGGAAGGAGCACTACTGTGCCGGACCTGAACACGGTCATCGACCCGCACGAGGGGCTGGTCAGGGACCTCCGGGAACACTCGGAGCAGCTGGAGCGGCTGCTCGGCACGCCGTCCACGCCCTCGACGACCTCCGATGGCGACGGGGGTCTCACCTTCCTGAGGTTCAACTCCATGAGCCAGCTGTGGGACCGGACGGAGGCCTAGGGCGCGTTTGCAAAGTCGCGTCGGATCAGGCCGCGGCGGTGGGCGCCCGCCCGGCCGAAGGCTGGGGGAGGATGCACGGCGTCGCGGACCCGGCGGGACTTTGCAAACGCGGCCGCCCTCGCCGGATCGCCGCGCAGGTGGGACCGGAGCTGGCGGGTGTCGGGGACGTGCGAGTCGTCCCCGGCCCGCACCCGGCCGGCGCGTGCACCAGGGGTCCGCAACGAAGGACAACCGACGGGAACCGGTCCATGAGTGAACTCCCGTACCGAGCAGTCCCACCCGCCCGGGAGAAGATCACGGATCAGGCGGGCCGCCCGGCCGCGGACTTCGTGCGGGGCGCCACCAGGGCGGGCCTGCCCTGGGCGGACGACATCCGGCCACGCACCACGGTACGGCGGGCCGCGCAGGCCATCCTGCTCGGCCTGCCCGGCTGGGTCGCGTCGACCCCGGTGCCGCCGCTCGGCGATCTTCTGGCCGACCGGGCCCCGACCCTGCGCCTGTCCCGGCTCTACGGCTGGGACTTCGACCGGCAGCATCCGGAGCCCCACTGGCTCCGCCCCCGACTACCGGACGGGGTACGGCTGGCCGGGCTCGACGGCGTCGGCGCGGCCGACCTCGCAGCCGTCCGGGAGCGCGCCTATCCCCCTGGGCACCTGGACCGCGCCCCCGGGCAGCCGGAGCGCCTGACCGGGCTCCTGGACGGCACCCTCTACGGTCCGGTGCTCGGCTGCAGCACCGTCGCCCGCTCGGCCGGGTCGGTGGTGGTCGCGGCCGTACTCGTCACAGGCAACACCGGCCTGCCGGGCCGGCCGGAACCCGGGTTCGTCGACGTCTTCCGCGAACCGGGGGAACCGTTCCGCGGCCTCGGGTCCCTGCTCCTGCGGTACGCCCTGGCGCGAGCCGCGGTCGACGGGCCGCCGCCGGCGCTGGTGCTCTCCGTCACCGACGGCAACCCGGCCCGCCGGGTCTACGAACGGATCGGCTTCAGCCACCTCGACAGCATCCGAACAGTCCTGCTGCCGGACCCGACGACGGCGGCTCACCCGGCCCAGGGCCGATCGGCCTCGATCAGCGCAGCCCGCCCGTCCGACACACCGGGCCGGCCGAACACGTAGGCGCGGTCCGGATGACAGACGCGACCGTACGCCGTCAGGCCCCCGCGGGGGCCTTCGGGCGGCGCCAGATCAGGGGGAGGGCCAGCGCGGCCACCACGGCCAGCAGGCCGGCCAGTGCGATCGCCCGGCCGGCGCCGGTGGCCTCCACGGCGCGGAAGGCCGCGTTGATCGCGTCGGCGGTGGACTGGTCCACCGAGGAGAGGATCTGGTCGGCCAGCTTGGAGTCGGTGACCGCGTTCCCGAGTTCCTGCACCTGGGAGTCGCTCAGCCCGGCGGCCGTCGCCCGGTCGACCGCCTGGTTGGTCTCCACCGCCTGCTGGACCGCGACCGTGATAGCGACCCCGAACGCGCCGCCGAGCATGCTGGTCACCTTGAACATCCCGGACGCGGTGCCCGCCAGCTCCTCCGGCGGCCCGGCCACCGCAGTGTCGGACAGCGGGATCGACATCAGGCCGAGCCCGGCCCCCAGCACCAGCAGCCCCACCACCAGCACCGCGTACGAGTAGTCCCGGCCGATGATCGAGACGATCAGCGTCCCGACCCCCAGCAGCAGCACCCCGAGCACCACCGGCAGCCGGGCCCCCCGCCGGGCGGACACCCGGCCGCCCAGCGGGTTGAACAGCAGGATGGTCGCGGTGGACGGCAGCAGCAGCAGGCCCGCCGCCACCGCACCGTAGCCGCGGACCTGCTGCAGGTACAGGGTGAGCAGGAAGCTGACTCCGGCGAAGACGATGTTCATCACGGAGTTGGCCACCAGCGCGCCGCAGAACGGCCGGGACGAGAACAGCCGCAGGTCGACCAGCGGATCCCGGACCCGCTTCTCCAGCAGCACGAACAGCGCCGCCAGCACCACCGAGCCGGCCAGCAGGGCAATGATCAGCGGGTCGGAGAAGCCCTTCTCCTGACCGGCCGTACAGCCGTACAGCAGGCAGAACGCCGCCAGCGCACTGGTGAACAGGCCGGGCAGGTCGATGTGCCGGGAGGCGTTCGGGTCGGTCGACTCGACCGCCGAACGGCGGACCAGCCAGAGGCCGACCAGGGCCAGCGGGGCGTTGATCCAGAAGGTCGAGCGCCAGCCGAGGGTGCCGGTCAGCACACCGCCGACGGCCGGCCCGGCCGCCTGGCCGACCCAGGCGACCGCCATCCAGGCGCCGAACGCCCGCGGCTGCTCCTCGGGCGGGAACATCGGCGGGATCAGCGCCAGCGTGGCGGGCAGGATCAGCGCCGCGCCGACACCCATCGCCGCCCGGCCGACGATCATGCCGGTGACCCCCGGTGCGAACGCCGCGGCCAGCGAGACCGCCCCCATCACCACCAGGCCGATCTCCAGCATCCGCTTGCGTCCGAACACGTCACCGAGCCGCCCGGCGGCCAGCACCAGCGCACCGGTGGAGAGACTGAACGCGTTGTTGGCCCACTGCAGGTCGGGCAGCGAGACGTTCAGCTCCCGGGAGATCGTCGGCACGGCCACCCCGAAGTCGGCGAACGACAGCCACACCATGCCCGCCGCCACGCACATCCCGGCCAGCGCCCGCCAACGGTGCTCCGAGTACCCCGCGGCGCTGCCGGAGGACGTGTTCTCACGCAGCGGACCGGTCGACTCGGCCATGGACCGGCTCCCCAAACTCTGGCCGGCGACTCGCCGGAGCGGACCACACCACTATCGGAGCGCCCACGCCGGCCGGCCGCGCGACACCTCGGCGCGGGCCCGCGCCTCCGTCGGATGGCCCTGCCCCCCCCAGCGGCGCCCGGGTCACGGGTCAAGACGGGACACCGTGCCGTCCGAGACGGCGTACCGCGCCCCCGCCAGCGCCTTGGGCACGTCCTCCGGCACCGCCGC
>NZ_JBEZIR010000014.1:98481-100333 GCF_040651175.1 Kitasatospora sp. NPDC048540 | reverse complement strand
GCTCGGCACCGGCCGGCCGCAGGGGGGCCGCCGGCTGTGCCACGGCCGCCCGCGGCGCGGCCGGCGGCGGCACGGCGGCGGCCCGGCCGCGCACCGCGCCCGCGGCGGCGCCGCGCGCGGCCAGTTCGGTCAGGCGCTCGTGCAGCGCCGCGGCGGGCGGCCGTTCGGCCGGCTCCTTGGCCAGGCAGGCCCGGACCAGCGGGGCCAGCGGCGCGGGCACCGCCGACAGCTCGGGCTCCTCGTGCACCACCCGGTAGAGCATCACCTCGGAGGACGCCCCGGAACCGAACGGGGTGTCACCGGTCAGGGCGAACGCCAGCGTGGCCCCGAACGCGAACACGTCGGTGGCCGGGGTGACGGCCACGCCGCGGACCTGCTCGGGTGCCAGGAAGCCCGGCGAGCCGACCGCCGTGCCGACGTGGGTGAGCGTGCTGGCGCCGCGCGACCAGGCGATCCCGAAGTCGATGATCCGCGGACCCTTGGGGGACAGCAGGATGTTGGACGGCTTCAGGTCGCGGTGGACCACCCCCGCCTCGTGGACCTTGACCAGCCCGTCCGCCAGCGAGGCACCGATCCTGGCCACCTCCGGCCAGGGCAGCGGCCCCTCGTCGCCGACCCGCTTGTACAGCGAGGGCCCCGGTACGTACGCGGTGGCCAGCCAGGGCCGCTCGGTCTCGATGTCCGAGCCGACCACCCGGGCCGTGCAGCCGCCCCGGATCCGGGAGGCGGCGGCGATCTCGCGGGCGAAGCGGGTGCGGAACTCGGCGTCCTCGGCCAGCTCGGCGCGGATCAGCTTGAGCGCGACCCGCTGCCCCTTGCGGTCCGATCCGAGGTAGACCACGCCCATCCCGCCGGCCCCGAGCCGTCGGTGCAGCCGGTAGGGGCCGACGATGCGGGGGTCCTCACGCCGCAGCCGCATCATCGCCATGCTCGTTCCCGTCAGCCCGTGGGGTGATCCCCGGTCGGATGGGGGATCGTCAGATCCTGTCGGCCCACAGCTTACGGACTGCCCGCTGCGGTGTGCTGATACGCAACACCCGAGGGGCCGGTCGGATTGTCGGACCTGGATCGTTCGGGTCCGACCGCCCCTGGCCGGACCGGCGGCCGGTCCCGGCGCCCGCACCCCCGCAGCCGCCCTCTCGGGGACGCTCTCAGGGTTCCCTCGGGGATCGGCTCCCCGCGGTCTCCGCCTCCGGTAGTAGCCGCCGGGGTGGCGGGTCATCCTCGCGGAGGCCCGTGGACGGTACGACGGCATGACGTCCCGCCCACCCCCCGCCGCCTACCGTTGTCATCAGCGGCGGGCGGACCCCTCGTCCCCCGAGATTCCGCCCCCGCGCCCCCTTCCCACCCCGCCCGGACAGACCGCGCGGGCAGACCGCAGCACGCAGGACGGCAGGAGCACCGACCATGGCCATGCAGCTCAACGGAGCAGGCCGACGCACCCGGCCGACCGCCGCGCACGCGGAGGCCGACACCCGGCACCCGGCGGTGGCGCTGGCCATCGCGGTGCCCTGCGCGGTCCTGCTGCTGGTCCTCTTCGGCGGGTGGGAGCAACTGGCGACACAGACCAGGGCGGTCGCCGATCTGATCGGGCGCTGACCTCGGGGGAGGTCGGCGCCGGGCCGGGGTACGCGCACCGCGCGACCGGGCCCGTGCGGAGCGCGTGGACGGGCGCGCGGCGCGGGACGGGTCGTGGCAGGTGACCCCGGGGAGTGGACGCCGGGTACGGGCTGTCGGTGAGGGCAGCGCCGTACCCGGCGACACGCGCGCCCGCCCCCGGGCGGGCCGGGAAACGCCGAGAGCCGCAGCCCGGTGAAGGCTGCGGCTCTCGTTCTGCGGTGCGCGATACTGG
>NZ_JBEZIR010000014.1:0-98382 GCF_040651175.1 Kitasatospora sp. NPDC048540 | reverse complement strand
GGATTGAACCAGTGACCCCTACCGTGTCAAGGTAGTGCTCTCCCGCTGAGCTAATCGCGCTCGTCCGCTGTCACAGTCGCGGTCGTACTGTTCCGGGCCCCGTGGACCCGAGTGCGCGATACTGGGATTGAACCAGTGACCCCTACCGTGTCAAGGTAGTGCTCTCCCGCTGAGCTAATCGCGCTCGTCCGCTGTCACAGTCGCGGTCGTACTGTTCCGGATCTTGTCGATCCGAGTGCGCGATACTGGGATTGAACCAGTGACCCCTACCGTGTCAAGGTAGTGCTCTCCCGCTGAGCTAATCGCGCGGGAAGGACCCCCGGCGAACCAGGGGCACCTCTTGGAGGTGGAGACGGGATTTGAACCCGTGTACACGGCTTTGCAGGCCGTTGCCTCGCCTCTCGGCCACTCCACCAGGCAACTTCTGAAGAACGATCTTACCCTGTTCCCCATCGAGCGGACGACGAGATTCGAACTCGCGACCCTCACCTTGGCAAGGTGATGCTCTACCAACTGAGCCACGTCCGCCTGTCTCCCGGCCGCTTCCCCGATCTTTCTCGGCTCCGCGTCCCGGCGACGTGTTGAACTCTAGCGGATTCCCGGGCCAGCTAAAAATCCGTTCCCGCAGCGTGGCGCGGGGGTGGCCCCGAGGTGGCGGTTCGTCAGCCGGATCGGCCGTCCGGGGCACGGCGTCCCGCGGGACGCCGACCTACACTTCAGGCACCGGGGCCGCACCCCGGCCCGCGCGCCCGCACCCGGGCAGCAGTACCGAATCCGCGCAGGAGAACCGTGTCCGGCCGCACCGCCCAGCTCAGCCCCGACCAGCCGATGGCCCGCTTCGGCGGACTCCTCGCGACCGGGCTGCGCGAGGTGACCTCGGACCCGGCCGCGCTGGACTCGGCCGGCTTCTGGGCCGTCGCGTACGACTTCGAGGGCCGGCTGGTCTGCGCCCGCTTCGACGAACTCCACCCGGACCTGGCGCCGCCGCGCACCGACCGCTGGCTCGGACCGTCCCCGGACGCCTGGCACAGCTCCCTGGACCGGACCGCCTACACCGCGGGCGTGCGCCGCATCCGCGAGCACATCGCGGCCGGCGAGGTCTACCAGGCCAACCTGTGCCGGGTGCTGTCCGCGCCGCTGCCCGACCCGGAGCGCACCGACATCGACGCCCTCACCGGTCTGCTCGCCCACGGGAACCCGGCGCCGTACGCAGGAACGATCCGGCTCCCCTCGCACGGGGTGGAGATCGCCACCGCCTCGCCGGAGCTCTTCCTGCGCCGCGTCGGCGACACCGTCTCCTCCGGCCCGATCAAGGGCACCGGCCGGACCGAGCACGACCTGCTGGAGAAGGACCACGCCGAGAACGTCATGATCGTCGACCTGGTCCGCAACGACCTGGGCCGGGTCTGCGAGACCGGCAGCGTCACCGTGCCGGACCTGTGCGTGGTGGAGAAGCACCCCGGCCTGGTCCACCTGGTCTCGACCGTCCAGGGCACCCTGCGCGCGGACGCCGGCTGGCCAGGCCTGCTGGCCGGCACCTTCCCGCCCGGCTCGGTCACCGGTGCCCCCAAGTCCAGCGCCTTGCGGATCATCGAAGCCCTGGAGACCTCGCCGCGCGGACCGTACTGCGGCGCCGTCGGCTGGGTCGACGCCGACCGGGGCGAGGCCGAACTGGCCGTCGGCATCCGCACCTTCTGGATCGACCGGAGCGACGGCCGTCCGGTCCTGCGGTTCGGCACCGGCGCCGGCATCACCTGGGGCTCCGACCCCGAGCGCGAGTGGGACGAGACCGAGCTCAAGGCCTCCCGGCTGGTCGCGATAGCGTCGGGCACCCACGTCTACTGAGCCCCACGTCCACCGAGCCCCGCATCCCCCGAGCCCGCGCACCGATCCCCCCGTGCCGCCACCCCCGGCACCCACCACGGCACCCACCCGAGGAGCAGCGCCCGATGAAGATCTGGGTCAACGGATCCCTGGCGGAGAGCGACACCGCGGCGCTCTCCGTGCTCGACCACGGCCTCACCGTCGGAGACGGCGTGTTCGAGACCGTGAAGGCCGCCGACGGCCGGACCTTCGCGCTCACCCGCCACCTCGACCGGCTCACCCGCTCCGCCCGCGGCCTCGGCCTGCCCGACCCGGACCACGCCGTGCTGCGCGAGGCCTGCGCCCAGGTCCTCGCGGCCAACCCGATGCCGCTCGGCCGGCTCCGGATCACCTACACCGGCGGCACCTGCCCGCTCGGCTCCGAGCGCGGTGACCAGCCGCCGAGCCTGGTGGTCGCCCTCGACACCGCCAAGCGCCGGCCGGACACCACCGCAGTGGTCACCGTCCCCTGGCGCCGCAACGAGCACAGCGCGGTCGCCGGCCTGAAGACCACCTCGTACGCCGAGAACGTGGTCGCCCTCGCCGCCGCCCACCGGGCCGGCGCCTCCGAGGCGCTGTTCGCCAACACCGCGGGGCTGCTCTGCGAGGGCACCGGCTCCAACGTCTTCCTGGTCGTCGACGGCCAGTTGCTCACCCCGACCCTGGCCTCCGGCTGCCTGGCCGGCATCACCCGGCAGCTGACCGTGGACTGGACCGGCGCCGAGGAGCGGGACCTGCCGTTCGAGGTGCTCTTCGAGGCCGAGGAGGTCTTCCTGACCTCCACCCTGCGCGACGTCCAGGCGGTGTCCCGGATCGACGGACACGAACTGCCCGCCCCCGGCCCGGCCACCCTCAAGGCGATGGCCCAGTTCGCCGAGCGCAGCGCGGACGACCTCGACCCCTGAGCCCGCGCGGGGTGCCCGACCGGTGGTAGAACCGGGCCCCCACCGGGAAGGGAGCCCCCATGACCACCACCCTGCGCCCCGAGGGCGACGAGCACCCCTGGCCCGGCGGCGGCCGCAGCCGGCGCTGGCAGATCCGGGTCAACGGCCGCCCGGTCGGCGGCCTGCGCACCACGGCACTGCCCCGCGGCGACCAGTGGTGGGGTGAGATCTCCGAACTGGAGGTGGTCGAGGGCCGCCGGCGCGGCCGGGCCACCATCGGTGCGCTGGCCGCCGAGGAGGTGCTGCGCGGCTGGGGGTGCAGCCGGGTCGACGTGGCGGTGCCGGCCGATGCGCGGGCCGCCCTCGGCCTGGCCCGCGCGCTCGGCTACACCGAGCGGATGCGCAACATGGCCAAGCGGCTCACCGCCCCGCCCGAGCTGCCGCCGGGCCTGACGGTCCATCGGATCGGCCCCTCGGAGTACGAGGAGTGGCTGGCCGAGGCCCGGGCCGGCTACCTCGCCGACCTGACCGCCTCCGGGCTGACCCCGGCCCAGGCCCGGGCCAAGTCGGACGCCGACCACCTTCAGGTGCTGCCCCGCCGGGAGGCCACCGAAGGCGTGGCGCTGCGGCAGCTACGGGACGCCGGGGGCAGCACCGTGGGCAGTCTCTGGGTGGCCCTGAGACAGGGCACCGGGCCCGACGGCGGGCCGCTCGCCTGGGTGATGGTCGTCCAGGTCGACGAGGCGCACCGGCGCCGCGGCCACGGCCGCGCCCTGATGCTGGTCGCCGAACGCGAATGCCTGGCGGCCGGCGTCCACCACCTCGGCCTGAACGTGTTCAGCAGCAACGAGAGCGCCGCCGCGCTCTACACCTCGCTCGGCTACCGGGTCACCCTGCGGGTGCTCGGCAAGCCGCTCTACTGACCGGCCGCCCGGTGCTGCTCGATCAGCTCGACGATCTGCGCGCGCAGCCCGTCCTGGCTCTTGCCGCCGTCCAGCCGCCGGCCGGCGATCACATAGGTGGGCGTGCCGCTCACCCCGATCGCCTTGCCCTCGGCCTGGTCGGCGTCGACGAGCAGCATGTGCCGGCCGTCGATCAGCGCCAGGTCGACCTCGTCGGCGTCCAGCCCGATCTCCTCGGCCACCGCCACCAGGAACTTCGCCCCGCCCCGCTCCAGCTCCGCGATCCGGCCGAGCACGGCCTCCACGTACTCCCAGCCGCGGCCCTGGTCGAAGGCCTCCTGGGCGGCCTCGGCGGCCTGGTAGGCGTGCTTGTGCTTCTCCAGCGGGAAGTGCCGCAGCTCGACGGTGAGGGAGTCGCCGTACTGCGCGCGCAGCGCCCGCACGTCGTCCAGGGCGGTGCGGCAGTCCGGGCACTGGAGCTCGCACCAGAGCTCGAGGCGGGGGAGGGGGGCTTCGGTCATGGCCCCAGTCTCCCACCGGGCCGCGCCGGCCTGGACGACGTGCGGGCGCTGACCGGGCCGGGAACGGCCTCAGCCGGTGGCGACCGTCTCCGCGGAGCGCTGCCGGGCCCGGTAGGCGGCGACGTGCAGCCGGTTCCCGCAGGTCCGGCTGTCGCAGTAGCGGCGGGAGCGGTTGCGCGAGAGGTCGACGAAGACCCGGGCGCAGTCTGGCGCCTCGCAGCGGCGCAGCCGCTCGCGCTCGCCGGCCATCACGATGAAGGCCAGCGCCATCCCGAGCTCCGCCGCCAGGTGGTCCCCGAGGGCGGCGTGCGGGGCGAAGTAGTGGATGTGCCAGCCGTGGTGGTCGTGGTTGGTCAGCCGGGGCGTGGTGCCGGCCGCCGCCACCACGGCGTTGACCAGTTCGGCGGCCCGGTCGGTGGAGCCCGCCGAGAACACCTCGCGCAGCCGGCCGCGGAGCTGCTGGACGGCGGCCAGGTCGGCGGCGGTGAGAGCGTCGACCTCGCTGATCTCCTGGCGCACCACGAACCCGGCCAGCGCGGCCAGGTCCGGCAGCTGCTCGGCGCCGCACGCCTCGGGCGCGGTGTTGAGCAGCTCGACCAGAATGCTCAGGGCGCACTCGGTGTCATGGGTGATCAGCACGTGGGGGCTCCTCACGCGGCGGGGGCCGGTGCCTCCCGCGTCGGTCATCACCTGTGACTCTACCGGGAGCCACCGTCACCCGGCGGTGAACGGGCAGGTACGCGCCAGCCCGGCGGCCGGGCGCCGGGCCGCAGCGACGCCGACGGCGCGGCCGCCACACCCGGTGAGGGGTGGAGGCCGCGCCGCCGGGCGCGTTCCTCGCCGCGGTCGCGGCGGACTGTCGCCCGCCGTGGCCGCGGATGGTGCTCCTCGCTCTGGGCCGCCCCCGGTGCCGCCGCAGGGCGGCCCGGTGCGCGTCCGTGCCCCCGAGTTGGACGGACGCAGTGTGAGGTTCGCCCCGCCGCTCGCCGGCGGCGGGCACCCCGGTCGGATCAGCTCTCGGCGAGGATGTGGGACAGCTCCCGGTCGAGGTCGAAGTGACGGTGTTCGGTGCCGGGCGGCACGGCGGCGTCGGTGCGCTTGAGGAACGACTCGAGCGCACGTGCCGGGGCTTCCAGCAGTGCTTCTCCTTCCGGAGAGCTCAGGGCGATGCAGACCACCCCCTGTCCATGGCTGCGCGAGGGCCACACCCGCACGTCGCCGGTGCCGGTGGGTCGGTGCAGCCCCTCCGCGAGGAGGTCACGGGCGAACACCCACTCAACGGTCTCGTCGGCACCGGTGTGGAACGTCGCGTGCACGGCATAGGGGTCGGCGGTGTCGTAGCGCAGGCCCGCGGGGACGGGCAGTGAGGACTCGCTGGACACGATGAGGCGCAGGTGCAGCTCGCAGCTGACCGTGGTGTTCATAAGCGCCAGGGCCTTTCGCTCAGTGTGCGCTCGGGGAATCGCACGTCGGCGAACGGACCATCCCACCTCTAAGCCCGCTGTAAACCCGTCTGTCCCGATTCAGGTGCGAGTCGTACCCCTTCCGGCGCATTGCGGAATCGCCACGGCCACCCCGCTCGCCCCCGTCCCGCCCGGAACTCGGGTACTTTTCGCGGCATGGCTGTACGAAGTGACAAGGAACAGGCTGTGACGGCCGGCGACGACGGCCCCGGCGGCGGTGGCGGCGACGCCGGGGACCGGTGGACCGGCTCCCGGGCGCCGCGGTTCGTCCGGCGCTCGCCCGCGCTGCACCAGAGCTGGCGGGTGATCGTCTTCGTGGCGGGGCTGGCGGTGGTCGTGCTGGGTGTCGCGATGCTGCCGCTGCCCGGTCCCGGCTGGGTGGTCATCTTCCTGGGCATGGGCATCTGGGCGACCGAGTTCGAGTGGGCCCGCCGGGTTCTGCGCTGGACCAGGCAGAAGGTGGCCGAGGCGGCCCACCGGGCGATGGACCCGAAGGTCCGCCGCCGCAACCTGGTGATCACCGCGCTGGTGGTGGCGGCGCTCGCCGCGGGCGTCGGCTGGTACCTGTGGCGCTACGGGGCGGCGCTGCCCTGGTAGCCGGGGCCCGCCCGGGGAGTGTTCGGAGCACCCCCGCAGATGGGGTAATGTTTTCCCTGCACCCGGGCGATTAGCTCAGCGGGAGAGCACTTCGTTCACACCGAAGGGGTCACTGGTTCGATCCCAGTATCGCCCACCGGAATGCAGAGTAAGGCGTAGGGCCCCGGCCATTCATTGGCCGGGGCCCTTGCTTTTTATATCTGCGGCCGTAACTCCTGATGCCTATTCACCAGTGGGGTGCGCAGCGGGATCTGTGGGGGCGTCGGGCCGGGCCGGTGGAAGCGGATTGCGGACCCAGGGCCAAGTAGTGCTAGTCTTCTTCTCGTTGCCCGGGCGATTAGCTCAGCGGGAGAGCACTTCGTTCACACCGAAGGGGTCACTGGTTCGATCCCAGTATCGCCCACCGAGCACAACAGTCAGGCCCCGACCACCAGTTGGTCGGGGCCTGACTGCTGTTCGGGGCCCCCTCGGGGCGCCCCCGGGCGTTCAGGCCGCCAGCTCGCAGCGGTGGTCGGCGGTCAGGGTACGGCCGCAGCCGCACCGGGCCGGCCGCAGCGGCCAGGCGAAGTCGACCCGCTCCTCGCTGCCCGACCGCTCGAACCACCGCTGCAGGCCGCGGGCCTGGGCCGCGTGCCAGACGGCCTGGCGCAGGTGGAGCTCCGGCGGGGTCAGCGTGCCGAGCCGGTCCGGGAAGCGGGAGCCGAGGGCGCGCACCAGGTTGAGCGCCGCGGTGGCGTCCGCGGCGGCGTCGTGGGCGCCGACCAGGCTGATGTCGTAGTGCGCGCACAGGTCGGTCAGGGTGCGCCGGCCCTTGCGGTAGCGGTCCACGTGCTTGTCCAGCACCCACGGGTCCAGCACCAGGAGTTCGGTGCCGGCCAGGCCGGCGGCCAGCGAGCCGCCGCGGTGCCGGCGCAGCTCGCGGTCGAGCAGGGTGAGGTCGTACGGGGCGTTCATCACCACCACCGGGACGCCGGCCAGGGCCTGTTCGGCCAGCGCGCGGGCGATCTCGCCGACCACCGCGCGGGCCGGGCGGCCGTGGGCGCGGACCTGCTCGTCGCTGATGCCGTGCACGGCGCGGGCGCCGTCGGGGATCGGCACCCCCGGGTCGGCGAGCCAGGTGGTGGTGCGGGCGGGCAGGCCGGGGGCGCGTTGCAGGACCAGGGCGGCGGAGACGATCCGGTCGGACTCGACGTCCACGCCGGTGGTCTCGGTGTCGAATGAGGCGAGCGGACCTTCGTACCAGTGCCGAGACTGCTGCATGACTGCCCCTCACGGTGCCACCTGGCGGGGCGCGGCGCTCCGCCGAGGACCAGCGGCGCGCCGCGCCCAGCGGCGTTACGCAGTGGTGATACCGCAGTTGACGGCCGCTCAATCCCCGTCGCGGACCGGTCGCCCGCCGGGGCGGTGTCACGGAACGTGAGGGCGGTGTCACTGGTGCGCCGGGGTGGTATCGGTGCACGGCGGACGGCCCCGTCCCGTTACCATCGGGTTGCGCAGCAGAGTGCTGCGGCACACAGATGTCAGGAGAGACCGGTGACCGACGTCCGGATCATCATCAACCGCGAACCCGATCGGGAAGAGCGCGTGGTGACCACGGGCACCACCGCCGCCGATCTCTTCGCCGACGACCGCTCGATCATCGCGGCGCGGGTGGCGGGCGCGCTGAAGGACCTCGCGTACCAGGTGCAGGACGGCGACGAGGTCGAGCCGGTCGAGATCTCCAGCAAGGACGGCCTGGACATCCTGCGGCACTCCACCGCGCACGTGATGGCGCAGGCCGTGCAGCAGCTCTTCCCGGAGGCCAAGCTCGGCATCGGCCCGCCGGTCAAGGACGGCTTCTACTACGACTTCGACGTCGAGAAGCCCTTCCACCCCGATGACCTCAAGGCCATCGAGAAGAAGATGCAGGAGATCATCAAGCGCGGGCAGAGGTTCTCCCGCCGTGCGGTCACCGACGAGGCCGCCCGCGAGGAGCTGGCCGCCGAGCCGTACAAGCTGGAGCTGATCGGCCTCAAGGGCAGCGCCGCGACCGCCGGCGAGGGCGCCGACGTCGAGGTCGGCGCCGGCGAGCTGACCATCTACGACAACCTGGACGCCAAGTCCGGCGAGCACTGCTGGGGCGACCTCTGCCGCGGCCCGCACCTGCCCAGCACCCGGCACATCCCGGCCTTCAAGCTGATGCGCAACGCGGCCGCCTACTGGCGCGGCAGCGAGAAGAACCCGATGCTGCAGCGCATCTACGGGACCGCCTGGCCGACCAAGGACGAGCTGAAGGCGCACCTGGAGTTCCTGGAGGAGGCCGCCAAGCGCGACCACCGCAAGCTCGGCAGCGAGCTCGACCTCTTCTCCATTCCGGAGGAGATCGGCTCCGGCCTCGCGGTCTTCCACCCCAAGGGCGGCGTGATGCGCCGGGTGATGGAGGACTACTCGCGCAAGCGCCACGAGGAGTCCGGCTACGAGTTCGTCTACTCGCCGCACGCCACCAAGGGCACCCTGTTCGAGCTCTCCGGCCACCTGGACTGGTACGCCGACGGCATGTACCCGCCCATGAAGCTCGACGGCGAGACGGACTACTACCTCAAGCCGATGAACTGCCCGATGCACAACCTGATCTACCGCTCGCGCGGGCGGTCGTACCGCGAACTGCCCCTGCGGCTCTTCGAGTTCGGCACCGTGTACCGGTACGAGAAGTCGGGCGTGGTGCACGGCCTGACCCGGGCCCGCGGCTTCACCCAGGACGACGCGCACATCTACTGCACCCGTGAGCAGATGGCGGACGAGCTGGACTCGCTGCTCACCTTCGTGCTGAACCTGCTGCGCGACTACGGCCTGAACGACTTCTACCTGGAGCTCTCGACCAAGGACCCGGAGAAGTTCATCGGGTCGGACGAGGACTGGGAGGAGGCCACCGAGACCCTGCGGGCGGCCGCCGAGAAGCAGGGCCTGGAGCTCGTCCTCGACCCGGCCGGTGCGGCGTTCTACGGCCCGAAGATCTCGGTGCAGGCCAAGGACGCGATCGGGCGGACCTGGCAGATGTCGACCATCCAGGTCGACTTCCAGCTGCCGCAGCGCTTCGAGCTGGAGTTCCAGGGCTCGGACGGCAACCGGCAGCGGCCCGTCATGATCCACCGGGCGCTGTTCGGCTCGATCGAGCGGTTCTTCGCGGTGCTGCTGGAGCACTACGCCGGCGCCATGCCGCCGTGGCTGGCCCCGGTCACCGTGGTCGGCATCCCGATCACCGACGAGCACATCCCGTACCTGCGCGAGGTCGCGGCCGAGCTGAAGAAGCACGGTATCCGGGTCGAGGTGGACGCCTCGGACGACCGGATGCAGAAGAAGATCCGCAACGCGCAGAAGCAGAAGGTCCCCTTCATGCTGATCGCGGGCAACGACGACGTCGAGGCGGGTGCGGTCTCCTTCCGCTACCGCAACGGCGAGCAGAAGAACGGCGTCCCGGTGGCCGAGGCGGTCGCCGAGATCGTCGACGCCGTGGAGCGCCGCATCCAGGTGTGATCCGGCGGCGGTGGCACGGTGCGGGGCAGGCTCGAACGAGTCTGCCCCGCACTGGTTTCCCGGCGGGCTCCGGCGCCTATGCTGATCAGCATGACGAGCGAGCCGGAACTGCAGCAGGGCGTGGGGGAGCCGGACGGCTTCCAGCGCCTGTGGACCCCCCACCGGATGGCGTACATCCAGGGTGAGAACAAGCCCACCGGGCCGGCCCCCGGCGACGGCTGCCCGTTCTGCTCGATCCCCGAGCTCAGCGACGAGGACGGGTTGATCATCGCGCGCGGCGGCTCGGTCTTCGCGGTGCTCAACCTGTACCCGTACAACGGCGGCCACCTGATGGTCGTCCCCTACCGGCACGTCGCCGACTACACCGACCTCGACCCGGCGGAGACCGCCGAGCTGGCCGACTACACCAAGCGCGCGATGACCGCGCTGCGGGCCGCGGCCGGCGCGCACGGCTTCAACATCGGGATGAACCAGGGCGCCGCGGCCGGTGCCGGGATCGCCGCCCACCTGCACCAGCACGTGGTGCCGCGCTGGGGCGGGGACACCAACTTCATGCCGGTGGTCGGCCACACCAAGGTGCTGCCGCAACTGCTCGCCGACACCCGCAAGATGCTGGCCGAGCTCTGGCCGCAGGACTGAGCCGGACCGCCCACGCAAGAGGGCCGGCCCCACCGGGACCGGCCCTCTTCCGTGCGCCGCCGGGTCAGCCGGCGTCGTAGCGGTCCGCGTGGTACGGACGGGCGCCCTGCATCTCGGACTTCATGATGTTCGAGCGGTTGGTGAAGCGGTCGGTGGAGACGTCGTGCTCGTCCAGGAAGTCCATCGTTGCGGCCAGGATGACGTTCACCACCGGGGTCGCCCCCTGGATCACGTCGTCCGACTTGAACCGGCTCGGCCAGGTCTTGTCCGCCCAGGACGCGCGCAGGCTGAACGGCTCCGGCAGCCCGACCGAGCCGCCCAGCCAGGTGAGCAGGGTCGGGATGCGCATGAACGGCGCCCGCACCGCCTGCCGGACCACCTCGTCGTTGTCCACCAGGGAGAGCTGGACGGTCTGCTCCTCCCAGAACCGGACCGGCTTGGCGACGTTCTTCTCCTTGGGCTTGGGCTTGCCCGTGAAGTAGCCGGCGATCGGCCCCAGCGCGTGGCCGGCCACGCTGACCCGCAGGTTGTTGTGCAGCACCGAGATGTCCACCAGCAGGGTCGCCACCAGCTGGCCCTTGTGCAGCACGAACTGCACCGCGATCCGGTGCCGCAGGTCGGTGCCGTAGGTCTGCCGATTGGCCACCTCGCCGACGGCGAAGTCGCGCATCCGGAAGCCGTCCATCTCGCTGCCGCCGGGCCGGCCGATCTCGTCCGCGCCCTCCGGGATGTCCTGGACCACCCACTGGTGGACGGCGGGCCGGGGCATCGCGCCGTTCGGGATCTCGCTGGTGGCCAGCGAGCCGAGCCGGTCGGCGATCTTGCGGGCCAGGTCGTAGATGTGGAAGGTGCGGAAGTCCTCGTGGCCCTCGGCGGGCCGCAGGTCCTCGGAGAGGTCCCAGTTCGCCCAGCGGGCGCCGACCCCCAGGATGCCCTTGGTGCCGGCGTAGTGGTGGACGTTGGTCTCCTGCTCCGCCGTCAGACGGTCCAGCGAGCCCTTGAGTTCGGTGGCCTTCTTGTCGAGGTGGTCCCGGGGGACCGCCTTGGGCACGGTGGCGGCGACCGCACTGCCCTCGACCAGACCGCCCCAGCGCGAACGGAGTTCGACCGTGGAGCGCAGCGCGATCCGCTTGGCCAGGAACCAGCCGGCCACCGGGCCCAGCATCATGACCCGGAAGTACAGCCCCCAGACCCCGCCGACCGGCGGCCGGACGGCGAACAGCACGGCCAGCGCGGCGGCGGCCAGCAGGGCCAGGGTGCCGAAGAAGCCGTCGCGGGCCGAACCGGCCTTGGCGAAGTACGCGCGCACCTGGTAGGCGGCCAGCCAGATCAGGGTGCCGGGCAGGAAGATCCCGCCGCAGAGCAAAGTGACGGTGCTGAGCTGGCGGTCCCGGGCGTCCCGCAGGTCCTGGGCGGCCAGGCAGTGCTCGACCACCATCCGGACGTCGGTGCCGAAGGAGGGCACCAGCGGATTGCGCTTGGGCGGCAGGGTGCGGTCGAGCAGGGCGCGGCTGAAGGCCTCACCGGCGCTCGGCCGGAAGAGGGCGAACTTGCCCTCCTTGACCTTGACCCCGGCGAGGTCGCCGAGCACCTTGTAGTCGCCGTCGCGGTAGGCCGCCGAGGAGAGCGCCTGGGTGACCGCGGTCTGGTTGCCGACGTCCGTCCGGGGTATCTGCGCACCCGGGGTCATGTCGAGCTGGCTCACTGTGGCAGGCCCTCCTCCCCTTGTCAGCGGCAGGTTACCGTGCCGCCGCCCCGTCGCGTGGATGATCGTCTGAACCGCTGTCACATCTCGGCCACCACCGGTCCCGTCCCTGATGGTGCCCGTTCGCGGCGCGCTTCGATCCTCCGCCGATCGGTTGTCTTCCGGGGGCGTCCGGATGAGGCAGGATCGGGGCATGGCTGAGGACATGCGGCGGGACCCGGTACTGGTCTTCGACGGCGACTGCGGTTTCTGCACCACCTGCGTCAACTTCGCGGAGCGCTACCCGCGGGCGACCCTCGCCTCGGGCGGCTGGAGCGCCGTGCCGTACCAGTTCGCCGACCTGGCGGCGCTGGACCGGCGGGCCGGCGGACGCGGCCTGGTCACCGAGGAGCGGGCCGGGCAGGAGGTGCTGTGGGTGACGCCGACCGGCGAGGTGTACGGGGGCGCGCAGGCGGCCGCCCGGCTGCTGCTGCGCTCCGGCGGCGCCTGGGCGTACCTGGGCGGGTTCCTCACGCTGGCGCCGGTACGGCCGCTGGCGGCGGCGGTCTACCGCTTCACGGCCCGCAACCGCCACCGCTTCCCGGGCGGCACCGCGGCCTGCGCGCTGCCGCGGCGCGGACGCGGCTGACACCCGTCCGCGCCCGGGCTCCTCGTGGGCGCCGCGTTCAGGAGGCCTTCTCGTAGCGGGCCGCGACCGCCGCCGGCATCGGTGCGTGCCGCAGGTAGCTGCGGGAGAAGCTGCCGGTGCCGTGCGAGAGCGAGCGCAGGTCCACCGGGTAGTGGGTCAGCTCGATCTCGGGGACCTCGGCCCGGACCAGGCTGAGACCCGGGCCGCAGGGCTCGGTGCCCAGTACGTGCCCGCGCCGGGCGGACAGGTCGCTCAGCACGGCGCCCTGGTACTCGTCGGGCAGCATCACCTGGACCTCGTCGACGGGTTCCAGCAGCTGTACCTTGGCCTGGCCGGCGGCCTCCTTGAGGGCGAGCGCGGCCGCGGTCTGGAACGCGGCGTCGGAGGAGTCCACCGAGTGCGCCTTGCCGTCGGTCAGGGTGACCCGGATGTCGGTCACCGGGTAGCCGGCCAGCACCCCGTGGGCGAGCTGGGCCCGTACCCCCTTCTCCACGGACGGGATGAAGTTGCGCGGCACCGAACCGCCGACCACGTGGTCGACGAACTCGAAGCCGCCGCCGGGCAGCGGCTCCACGGTCAGGTCGCAGATCGCGTACTGGCCGTGCCCGCCGGACTGCTTGACGTGCCGGCCGTGGCCCTCGGCCCGGCTGCCGAAGGTCTCCCGCAGCGCCACCCGGTACGGGACCGCGTCCACGTGCACGCCGTAGCGCGAGCGCAGCCGGTCCAGGGCGACCGCCTGGTGGGCCTCGCCGGTGCACCAGAGCACCAGTTGGTGGGTGTCGGGGTTCTGCTCGACCAGCAGCGCCGGGTCCTGGGCGGCGAGCTTGGCGAGGCTCTGCGAGAGCCGGTCCTCGTCGGCCTTGCTGTGCGCCTCGACCGCGACCGGCAGCAGGGACTCCGGCAGCGGCCAGGGCGGGAGCACGTCGGGTCCGGTGGTGAGGGTGTCGCCGGTGCGGGCGCCGGCGAGCTTGGCGACGCAGACGATGTCGCCCGCCGTGCCCTGCCCGACCGGGCGCTGCTGGCGGCCGAACGGGCAGCTCAGGCCGGTGATCCGCTCGTCGGGGCGGCCCGGCAGCCCGACCGTGGTGTCGGGCCGCAGGGTGCCGGAGAACACCCGGGTGAGGCTGAGCCGGCCCACGTACGGGTCCTCGCCGGTGTGGATCACCTGGGCGGCGAGCGGGGCGTCGGCGTCGCAGGCGGGGAGGTCGTCGGCCCGCTCCAGCGGGGAAGGGAAGGCGGCGGCGATCAGGTCGAGCAACTCCTCGGCGCCGGGGGCCGGGCCGCCGGGTTCGGCGGGCGGCGCGGTGGCGAGGACGGGGTGCAGGGTGTCCTGGCGCAGTTCGCGGCGCAGCGCCGCCGTCAGTGCCCCGGTGTCGAGCTCCTCGCCGGCCAGGTAGCGCTCCAGCAGGGTGTCGTCCTCGCCGGCGATGGCCTCGGCCAGCAGGCTGCGCTCGGCGGTCAGGTCGCCGCTGTCGCCCGGGTCGCCGCGGCGGGTGCCGGTGAGCAGTTCGACCGAGCCGGTCAGGTGCCCGTCGGTGAGCGTGTAGTGGTGCAGCGGCAGCAGGGTGTCGGTGCGGCCGTCGGCGAGGTCGGCCCGCAGCGCGGTGAGGGTCTCGTCGAGGCGGACCCGGGCCGCGTTGAGGTGGGTGAGCACGACGGCCCGCGGCAGGCCCGCATCGGCGCACTGGCGCCAGAGCGCGAGTACGGCCGGTCCGACGGGTTCGGTGGCGGAGATCACGAACAGGGCGGCCTCGGCGGCGCGCAGGGCGGCCTGCAGCTCGCCCGCGAAGTCGGCGTAGCCGGGCGCGTCCAGCAGGTTGATCTTGGTGTCGCGCCAGGCGAGCGGGATCAGCGAGAGCTGGACGGAGCGCTGCTGCTGGTGCTCGATCTCCTCGTGGTCGCCGACGGTGGTCCCGTCGGGGACGCTTCCGGCCCTGGTGAGGGCGCCGGCGGTGAGCGCGAGGGACTCCGCCAGCGTGGTCTTGCCGGCCCCGCTGGCGCCGACCAGCACGACGTTGCGCAGCTGGTCGGGGCGCTCGACGGTGGGGGCGGGGCTGTGGGTGACTGTCCGGTCCGGCATGCTCTTCTCACCTCCGTACGCCCCATTGGTCCGTTACTGTCGGGGACGGGGTGATCACGTCCCGTTGGTGCCGAACTGCCCTCGGTGGCGGCCAGTTGGCCCGGGAACCCGCTCGCGGGCGTGGGGCGACGGAGCGCGCGAGCAGCGTGGATACCATTGTCCAGCCGGGTGGGACGATCCGCTCGGCCGCCCGGTGCCGCCAAGGGTCCGGAGCGTGATCCCGAGAATCGGAGCGGTCCGGAAGGCCATGCTCAACAAATACGCGCGTGCCTTCTTCACACGTGTCCTGACGCCGTTCGCCGCCCTGCTGCTCCGCTGGGGTGTGAGCCCGGACGCGGTGACGCTGATCGGTACCGCCGGCTCGGTCGCCGGGGCGCTGGTGTTCTTCCCCCGGGGCGAGTTCTTCTGGGGCACCATCACGATCACCCTGTTCATCTTCTCCGACCTGGTCGACGGCAACATGGCCCGCCAGGCGGGGCGTTCCAGCAAGTGGGGCGCGTTCCTGGACTCCACGCTGGACCGGGTCGCGGACGCGGCGATCTTCGGCGGCCTGGCGATGTGGTACGCCGGGAAGGGCGACAACAACCTGCTCTGCGTGGTCGCGATCTTCTGCCTGGCCAGTGGCCAGGTGGTGTCGTACACCAAGGCGCGCGGCGAGAGCCTGGGCTTCCCGGTGGACGTCTCCGGTCTGGTCGAGCGGGCCGAGCGGCTGGTGATCACGCTGGTCGCGGCCGGTGTCGCGGGGCTGCACACCTTCGGGCTGCCGTACGTGGAGTGGCTGCTGCCGTTCGCGCTGTGGGTGGTGGCGGCGGGCAGCCTGGTGACCATGCTGCAGCGGATCCTGACGGTCCGCCGGGAGTCGATCGAGCTGGACCGGGCCGCCGCGGTGGCGGCCGCGGCCGAGGGGGCGGAGTGAAGGAGCGGTTGGCCGACTCGGCCTACGCGCTGGGCTGGGCGGCCGTGAAGCGGCTGCCCGAGCCGGTGGCGCGCGGCCTGTTCAACCGGATCGCGGACACCGCCTGGCGCAAGCAGGGCAAGGGCGTGCGGCAGTTGGAGGCCAACCTCGCCCGGGTGCACCCGGAGGCGGACGCGGCCCGGCTGCGCGAGCTGTCGCGCGCGGGCATGCGGTCCTACCTGCGGTACTGGATGGAGTCGTTCCGGCTGCCGGCCTGGAGCCTGGCCCGGATCGCCGACGCCATAACGGTGAAGAACCTCGAGCCGCTGAACGAGGCGATGTCGGCGGGGCGCGGCGCGGTCCTGGCGCTGCCGCACATGGCCAACTGGGACCTGGCCGGGGCGTGGATCGCCTCGGCCGGCGGCTACCCGTTCACCACGGTCGCCGAGCGGCTGAAGCCGGAGTCGCTGTTCGACCGGTTCGTGGCCTACCGCGAGGGCCTGGGCATGGAGGTGCTGGCGCTCACCGGCGGCGAGGTCTCGGTGATCGGCACCCTGGCCCGGCGGCTGCGCGCGGGCGGCCTGGTCTGCCTGGTCGGCGACCGGGACCTGTCCGAGGCCGGGATCCAGGTGGACTTCTTCGGTGAGGCGACCCGGATGCCGGCCGGCCCGGCGGCGCTGGCCCAGCAGACCGGCGCGGCGCTGTTCCCGGTGACGCTCTGGTACGACGGTCCGGTGCTGCGGGCCGAGATCCACCCGGAGATCGCGGTGCCGGCCGAGGGCGACCGGCGCTCGCGGACGGCCGCGATGGTCCAGGAGCTGGCCGACGTGTGGGCCGAGGGCATCCGGGAGCACTCGGTGGACTGGCACATGCTGCAGAAGCTGTGGCTGGCGGACCTCACCGGTCCGCGGGCCCCGAGGGGGAGCCAGTGAAGATCGGCATCGTCTGCCCGTACGACTGGGACGTCCCCGGCGGGGTGCAGTTCCACATCCGCGACCTGGCCGAGCACCTGATCGGGCTGGGCCACCAGGTGTCGGTGCTGGCCCCGGCCGAGGACGACGAGGCGCTGCCGCCGTACGTGGTCTCGGCGGGCCGCGCGGTCGCGGTGCCGTACAACGGGTCGGTGGCGCGGCTGAGCTTCGGCATCCTGTCGGCGGCGCGGGTGCGGCGGTGGCTGCACGACGGGCGGTTCGACATCCTGCACGTGCACGAGCCGAACTCGCCGAGCCTGTCGATGCTGGCCGCCTGGTCGGCCTCCGGGCCGATGGTCGGCACCTTCCACACCTCCAACCCGCGCTCCCGGGCGATGATCGCGGCCTCGCCGATCCTGCAGCCCGGCCTGGAGAAGATGAGCGCCCGGATCGCGGTCAGCGAGTACGCCCGGCGCACCCTGGTCGAGCACCTGGGCGGCGACGCGGTGGTCATCCCCAACGGCGTCGACGTGCGGTTCTTCGCGGACGCCGAGCCGGACCCGCGCTGGCAGGGCGCGGCGCCCGACGGCGGGGCCGGCACGATCGGTTTCATCGGCCGGATCAACGAGCCGCGCAAGGGCCTGCCCACGCTGCTGGCGGCGCTGCCGCGGATCCTCGCGGAGCGCCCGGGGGTGCGGCTGCTGGTGGCCGGCAAGGGCGACGAGGAGGAGGCCGTGGCCGGGCTGGCGCCCGAGGTGCGGGCCCAGGTGGAGTTCCTCGGCATGGTCAGCGACGCCGAGAAGGCCCGGCTGCTGCGCAGCGTGGACCTGTACGTGGCGCCCAACACCGGTGGCGAGAGCTTCGGGATCATCCTGGTCGAGGCGATGTCGGCGGGCGCGCCGGTGCTGGCCAGCGACCTGGACGCGTTCCGGCAGGTGCTGGACGGCGGGGCGGCCGGCGAACTGTTCCCGGTGGAGGACGCCGAGGCGCTGGCGGGCGCCGCGGTGAAGCTCCTGGGCAACCCGCAGCGGCTGGCCGAACTGCGGGAAGCGGCCTCGCGGCACGTGCGGCGGTTCGACTGGGAGACGGTCGGTGCGGACATCCTGTCCGTCTACGAGACGGTGACGGACGGCATGCCGCCGGTCGCCGAGGACGAGCGCTCCGGCTGGCGCGAGCGGTTCGGGCTGGCCCGCGACTGAGCCGGGTCCGGCCCACCGGCCCCGCGGGCGGCGCCGGTGGGGGAGGATGGCGCGGTACCGACACCGTGCCCAGGGGAGGGCCCCATGCCGCAGATCACCGTCGACCACTCCGTGGACGTGAAGCTCGACCGGCGGGCGTTCGCCGCCGAACTGCACCCGCTGGTCGGCGAGGTGATCGGCGCGGCGGTGGCGGAGTGCAAGACGCGGTTCCGGCGGGTCGAGGAGAGCTACGTCGGTGACGGTGCCGCCGCCCGCGAGGTGGTGCTGCTGGAGATCCGGATCCTGGACGGCCGAACCGTCGAGCAGCGGACGGCGCTGGCGGAGGCGCTGCTGGGACTGCTGGAGCGCTCCGCGGTGGCCGCCGAGGGGGTCGAACTGCACCTGGCGGTCGATGTGGTGGAGATGGACCGGCGGACCTACCGGAAGTCGGTTTCGGCGGCGGGGTAGCGTAACGGCCTGTGACTACCTGGATCTGGGCCGCCGCGGCCGTCGTGCTGTTCGCCGTCTACCTCAGCTGGACGGCGGGCCGGCTCGACCGGCTGCACGCGCGGATCGACGCGGCGCGGGCCTCGCTCGACGCCCAACTGGTCCGGCGGGCCTCGGTGGCGCTGGAGCTGGCCACCTCCTCGCTGCTGGACCCGGCCGCCTCGATCCTGCTGTACGAGGCCTCGCACGCGGCCCGGCAGAGCGAGGACGAGCACCGCGAGGTGGCCGAGAGCGAGCTGAGCCTCGCGCTGCGCGCGGTGCTGGCCGAGCCCGAGCAGGTGCGGGCGCTGCTGGCGGCGCCCGGCGGGGCCGAGGCGCTGAAGGAGCTGACGGCGGCGGTGCGCCGGGTGCCGATGGCGCGGCGGTTCCACAACGACGCGGTGCGGGCGGCCCGAGCGGTACGCGAGCACCGTCTGGTTCGGTACTTCCGGCTGGCCGGCCGGGCGCCGTTCCCGCTCGCGTTCGAGATGGACGACGAGCCTCCGGCGGCGCTGACCCCGGAAGGCGCTCCGGCCTAGGTCCGGGCTCACCGGGCCCGGGGAACGGCCCAGCTTCTCGTACGGAGCTTTGGTCCGGATCCAGCCTCTTTGTCGTATGCCGAAGGTCCCAGTGGACCGGATGGCGCGTGGATCAGAGGCCGTTCGGGCCTACGATAGGGCGATAGCACTGGTTCATCTTCGAGTGAGGTCTCACGTGTCCACCACCCCCATCACCGCAGACCAGCCGCAGATCGGCACCGCCCGCGTCAAGCGCGGCATGGCCGAGCAGCTCAAGGGCGGTGTGATCATGGATGTGGTCAACGCCGAGCAGGCGAAGATCGCCGAGGACGCCGGTGCGGTGGCCGTCATGGCCCTGGAGCGCGTCCCCGCGGACATCCGCAAGGACGGCGGCGTCGCCCGGATGTCGGACCCCAACATGATCGAGGAGATCATCGCGGCCGTCTCCATCCCGGTCATGGCGAAGTCCCGGATCGGCCACTTCGTCGAGGCCCAGGTCCTGCAGTCGCTCGGTGTCGACTACATCGACGAGTCCGAGGTGCTGACCCCGGCCGACGAGGTAAACCACTCCGACAAGTGGGCCTTCACCACCCCCTTCGTCTGTGGCGCCACCAACCTGGGTGAGGCCCTGCGCCGCATCGCCGAGGGCGCGGCCATGATCCGCTCCAAGGGCGAGGCCGGCACCGGCAACGTGGTCGAGGCCGTCCGCCACCTGCGCCAGATCAAGAACGAGATCGCCAAGCTGCGCGGCTTCGACAACAACGAGCTGTACGCCGCCGCCAAGGAGCTGCGCGCCCCCTACGAGCTGGTCAAGGAGGTCGCCGAGCTCGGCAAGCTGCCGGTCGTGCTGTTCTCCGCCGGTGGTGTGGCCACCCCGGCCGACGCCGCGCTGATGCGCCAGCTCGGCGCCGAGGGCGTCTTCGTCGGCTCCGGCATCTTCAAGTCGGGCGACCCGGCCAAGCGTGCCGCCGCCATCGTCAAGGCCACCACCTTCTACGACGACCCGAAGATCATCGCGGACGCCTCCCGCAACCTGGGCGAGGCCATGGTCGGCATCAACTGCGACACCCTGCCGGAGACCGAGCGCTACGCCAACCGCGGCTGGTAGGCCTCCCTCCTCGCCCGCCGGCCCGCCGCGGCTCCACCGCGCGGCGGGCCGCGCCACGCATCCGCACCGATTTCCCAAGGGGTAGCAACCGTGTCCACCAACAACCCAGTCATCGGCGTCCTGGCCCTCCAGGGAGACGTCCGCGAGCACCTGATCGCGCTCGCCGCCGCGGACGCGCTGGCCCGGCCGGTGCGCCGGGCCGAGGAGCTGGCCGAGGTCGACGCGCTGGTGATCCCCGGCGGCGAGTCCACCACCATGTCCAAGCTGGCGCTGCTGTTCGGCGTGATGGACCCGCTGCGCGAGCGGGTGGCGGCCGGGATGCCGGTCTACGGCACCTGCGCCGGCATGATCATGCTGGCGGACAAGATCCTGGACGGCCGGGACGACCAGGAGACGGTCGGCGGCATCGACATGACGGTGCGCCGCAACGCCTTCGGCCGGCAGAACGAGTCCTTCGAGAGTGCGATCCCGTTCCAGGGGCTGGGCGACGAGCCGGTCAACGGCGTGTTCATCCGGGCCCCCTGGGTGGAGTCGGTCGGCGAGGGCGTCCAGGTGCTGGCCGAGGTGCCCGCCGCGGACGGCCCGGACAGCCGGATCGTCGCGGTGCGCCAGGGCAACCTGCTGGCCACCTCGTTCCACCCCGAACTGACCGGTGATCACCGGGTGCACGCGTACTTCGTGGCGATGGTCGAGAACGCGCACTGACCGTGTGCGAGGTGTCGGTGACGACACCGGTAAGATCTCCTCTGTTCATTTCCATCTGGCGACGTAAAGGAGCTGGCGATGTCCGGCCACTCTAAGTGGGCTACCACCAAGCACAAGAAGGCCGTGATCGACGCCAAGCGCGGCAAGCTCTTCGCCAAGATGATCAAGAACATCGAGGTGGCGGCGCGCACCGGCGGCGGCGACCCGGCGGGTAACCCCACGCTGTACGACGCCATCCAGAAGGCGAAGAAGAGCTCCGTCCCGATCGACAACATCAACCGCGCCGTCAAGCGCGGTTCGGGCGCCGAGGCCGGCGGGGCCGACTACTCCACGATCATGTACGAGGGCTACGGCCCCAACGGCGTCGCGGTGCTGATCGAGTGCCTCACCGACAACCGCAACCGCGCCGCCTCCGACGTGCGCGTGGCGATGACCCGCAACGGCGGCTCGATGGCCGACCCGGGCTCGGTGTCGTACCTGTTCAACCGCAAGGGCGTGGTGATCGTCCCGAAGTCGGACGGCGTGGACGAGGACAAGGTCTTCGAGGTCGTCCTCGACGCCGGCGCCGAGGAGGTCAACGACCTCGGCGAGACCTTCGAGGTGATCTCCGAGGCCACCGACATGGTCGCGGTCCGCACCGCGCTGGTGGACGCCGGGATCGACTACGACTCGGCCGACGCCAACTTCGTCCCCAGCATGCAGGTCGAGCTGGACGCCGACGGCGCCCGCAAGATCTTCAAGCTGATCGACGCCCTCGAGGACAGCGACGACGTCCAGAACGTCTTCGCCAACTTCGACATCAGCGACGAGGTCGGTGCCGAGCTCGACGCCGAGTGACCAGGCAGCACCTCCCCGGCCCGGTGGTCCGCCAGGACCGCCGGGCCGGTGTCGTCCTCCCCGGCTGTCGGTGGCGGGCGGTAGCCTGCACGGGTCACGGAAAGGCGGCACGGCATTGCGCGTACTAGGGGTGGACCCCGGGCTGACCAGGTGCGGCGTCGGCGTGGTCGACGGTGCGCCCGGGCGGCCGCTGACCATGGTCGGGGTCGGGGTGGTCCGCACTCCCGCCGAGGCCGAGATCGGGCCGCGGCTGCTGCTGGTCGAGCAGGGGATCGAGCAGTGGCTGGACGAGCACCGGCCGGACCTGGTCGCCGTCGAGCGGGTCTTCGCCCAGCACAACGTCCGTACCGTGATGGGCACCGCGCAGGCCAGTGCGGTCGCGATGCTCTGCGCCACCCGGCGCGGCATCCCGGTCACCCTGCACACCCCGAGCGAGGTCAAGGCCGCCGTCACCGGCTCCGGCCGGGCCGACAAGGCGCAGGTCACGGCCATGGTCACCCGGCTGCTGCGGCTGGACGCCCCGCCGAAGCCGGCCGACGCCGCCGACGCGCTGGCGCTGGCCATCTGTCACATCTGGCGCGGCGGCACCACCAACCGGCTCACCGCCGCCATCGCCCAGGCCGCCGCGGCCGCCCCCGCACCCCGTACCGCCCGCCGGGCACCCGCCGTCCACCAGGAGCGCCGCCGATGATCGCCTTCGTCCAGGGTCCGGTGGCGGCCGTCGCCGCCGGCACCGCCGTCGTCGAGGTCGGCGGCGTCGGGATGGCCGTCCAGTGCACCCCGGCCACGCTGGCCCGGCTGCGGCTCGGCGAGAGCGTCCGGCTGGCCACCTCACTGGTCGTCAGGGAGGACTCGCTCACCCTGTACGGCTTCGCCGACGACGACGAGCGGGCCACCTTCGAGGTCCTCCAGGCCGCGCCCGGCGTCGGCCCCCGGCTCGCCCAGGCCATGCTCGGGGTGCACAGCCCGGAGGCGCTGCGCGTCGCGGTGGCCGGCGGGGACGAGAAGGCGCTGATCGCGGTGCCCGGCATCGGCAAGGCCAAGGCGGCCAAGCTGCTGCTGGAGTACAAGGACAAGCTGGGCGCCCCGCACGGCACGGTGCCCGCCCAGAAGCCGGTCGCCACCGGGCCCGCCCCCTGGCACGAGCAGCTGCACGCCGCCCTGGTCGGGCTCGGCTACGCCCCGCGCGAGGCGGACGACGCGGTCACCGCCGTCACCCCGGAGGCCGAGGCGCAGGGCGTGCCCGACATCGGGGTGCTGCTGAAGGCCGCCCTGCGCGGCCTGAACCGCGCCCGCTGACGCCGTACCGATCTGACGACCTGTTACTTTGTCGACAATGGAGCCCGTCCCGATGAGCCCGTACGATCCCGAGCCCGCCGACCGCCTGGCCGCCGACCGGCTGGTGCAGGCGGCCGCCGACGGCGAGGACCAGGCGGTCGAGGCGGCGCTGCGGCCCAAGCTGCTGGACGAGTTCATCGGCCAGGAGCGGGTGCGCGAGCAGCTCTCGCTGGTGCTCCAGGCCGCCCGGCGGCGCGGCAGCGCCCCGGACCACGTGCTGCTCTCGGGCCCGCCCGGGCTCGGCAAGACCACCCTGTCGATGATCATCGCGGCCGAGCTCAACGCCCCGATCCGGATCACCTCGGGCCCGGCCATCCAGCACGCCGGCGACCTGGCCGCGATCCTCTCCTCGCTGACCGAGGGCGAGGTGCTCTTCCTGGACGAGATCCACCGGATGTCCCGGCCCGCCGAGGAGATGCTCTACCTGGCGATGGAGGACTTCCGGGTCGACGTGATCATCGGCAAGGGTCCCGGCGCCACCGCCATCCCGCTCGAGCTGCCGCCGTTCACCCTGGTCGGCGCCACCACCCGGGCCGGCCTGCTGCCGCCCCCGCTGCGCGACCGCTTCGGCTTCACCGGCCACATGGAGTTCTACGCGCCCGCCGAGCTCCAGCGGGTGGTGCACCGCTCGGCCGCCCTGCTGGACGTGGAGATCGACCCGGCCGGCGCCGCCGAGATCGCCGGGCGTTCCCGCGGCACCCCCCGGATCGCCAACCGGCTGCTGCGCCGGGTCCGGGACTTCGCGCAGGTCAGGCATGACGGCGTGGTCACCAGGGAGATCGCCGCCCGGGCCCTGGAGGTGTACGAGGTCGACGCCCGCGGCCTCGACCGGCTGGACCGGGCAGTGCTGGACGCCCTGCTGCGGCTGTTCGGCGGCGGCCCGGTCGGCCTGTCCACCCTGGCGGTCGCGGTCGGTGAGGAGTCGGAGACGGTCGAGGAGGTGGCCGAGCCGTTCCTGGTCCGCGAGGGACTGCTGGCCCGCACCCCCCGCGGCCGGGTCGCCACCGCCGCGGCCTGGCAGCACCTGGGGATGACCCCGCCGCTCCAGCAGCCCGGCGGGGCGGGCGCGGTCCAGCCCGGCCTGTGGCACGGAAAGGGTCAGGTCTGAGCGGGCCCGGCGACGGGGTCGTGAGCGAAGCGCACAGAAACTGTGCAGGCAGAGGGTCGCCACTTTCGGCGGCAGGATGCGATGCTTGGCGTTGTCCGATCGATAAGGGTCGCCTAGACTCCGCCGGACCGCCCCTCTCACCCGATGGGCCGACGCATACCCTGGCCGCCCGGGCGGGCGGCCTGTAAAGGACCCTGGCTGTGAACTTCATCATCCTCCTCCTCCCGCTCCTGGCGATCTTCCTGCTGTTCCGTTCGCAGAAGAAGCGCCAGTCCCAGATGCAGACGATGCAGCAGGCACTGGAGCCGGGCGCGGGCGTGCGCACCATCGGCGGCCTCTACGCCCTGGTGAAGTCGGTCAACGAGGAGACCGTCGAGCTGGAGATCGCGCCGGGTGTGGTCACCCACTTCACCAAGGGCGCCGTCGCGGCCGTGCTGGACCCGCTGGAGTACGACGCGATCATCAACGGCCGCCCGGCCGAGGACGACGCGGACGAGCTCGGCGAGCCGGTCGAGGACGTTGACGCGCACGACGCCGAGGACAAGCCGCTCAGCCTTGACAAGGACAAGTCGGGCAACAGCAGCGCCGACGGTGGGGCTCCCGAGAGCAAGTAGTACGGTCGGGCCTTGCCCGGCCGAGCGGCACCCGCCGCTGGCCAACAGGACCTCAGGGCCGTCCGCCGCCGATCCCGTCCGCCACGAGCCGGACCGGACCGGTCCGCGCGACGGCATGGACAGGGAGAAACGAGCAAGGTGGCAACACCAAAGTCGCGTCCGCGCGACGGTTACCCCGGACGGGCGCTGGCCCTCATCCTGGTGGCGACCGTCGGACTGGTCGCCCTCATGTTCGGGACGGGTCACAAGACCCCGCGTCTCGGAATCGACCTCGCCGGTGGCACCAGCATCACGCTGACCGCTACGTCGAAGGACCCGTCCGCGATCAACAAGTCCAGCATGGACATCGCGGTCGGGATCATTCAGCAGCGCGTCAACGGCTTGGGTGTCTCCGAGGCGGAGGTGCAGACCCAGGGCAACAACAACATCATCGTCAACATCCCCGACGGTGGTGACCAGCAGACCGCGATCAAGCAGGTCGGCGACACCGCGAAGCTCTACTTCCGCCCCGTCCTGACCTTCGCCCCGAGCGGCCAGCCCGCCGTGGACCCGTCGGCCTCCCCGAGCGCCCCGGCCACCGGCAGCCCCTCTCCCGGCGCCTCCCCGAGCAGCTCCGCCACCGGCTCGGCCGCCACCCAGGCCTCCCCGAGCGCCGGTGCCTCGGCCAGTGCCAGCAAGGCCGGCCGCGCGGTCAGCGGCGCCCTGCAGGCCGACCCGACGGCCTCGGCCGGCGCGAGCACCGCCGCCACTCCGGGCGCCGCCGCCTCGCCGGGCACTCCCGCCGACCCGGCCGCCACCCCGGCCCCGGCCACCGACCCGGCCATCGCCGCGCTGCAGCAGCAGTTCGCCGCGCTGGACTGCTCGGACCCGGCCCAGCGCAAGGACCTGCAGACCGACCCGACCAAGCCCGCGCTCGCCTGCTCCTTCCAGCAGGAGGACACCGCGGTCAAGGGCCAGAAGGTCTGGAACAAGTTCATCCTCGGCCCGGTCGCCCTCAACGGCGGTGACGTCGCCAAGGCCCAGGCCGGCTTCGACACCCAGCAGGCGGCCGGCTGGCAGGTCCAGCTGTCCTTCACCGACGCCGGCTCGAAGTCCTTCGCCGCGGTCACCGGCCAGCTCGCCACCCAGCCGCAGCCCGCCAACGAGTTCGCCATCGTCCTGGACGGCAAGGTGGTCTCCCACCCCTACGTCCAGCAGTCGATCACCGGCGGCAACGCGGTCATCTCCGGCAACTTCGGCCAGGAGGAGGCCAAGGGCCTCGCCAACGTGCTGAGCTTCGGCGCCCTGCCGCTCGACTTCACCAAGAGCGACGTCACCACCGTCTCCCCGCAGCTCGGCGGCGAGCAGCTGAAGGCCGGCCTGCTCGCCGGTCTGATCGGCATGATCCTGGTGGTCATCTACTCGCTGGTCTACTACCGCGGCCTCGGCCTGGTGTCGATCGCCGGTCTGCTGGTCTCGGCCTCCCTGACCTACGCGATCATGTCGCTGCTCGGCGCCACCATCGGCTTCGCGCTGAACCTCCCGGCGGTCTGCGGCGCCATCGTCGCGATCGGCATCACGGCGGACTCCTTCATCGTGTACTTCGAGCGCATCCGCGACGAGGTCCGCGACGGCGCCCCGCTGCGCCCGGCCGTCCAGCGCGCCTGGCCCCGGGCCCGGCGCACCATCCTGGTCTCGGACTTCGTCTCGTTCCTGTGTGCCGCGGTGCTGTACCTGGTGTCGGTCGGCAAGGTCCAGGGCTTCGCCTTCACGCTGGGCCTGACCACGCTGCTCGACGTCGTGGTGATCTTCCTGTTCACCAAGCCGCTGATCACCCTGCTGGCGCGCACCAAGTTCTTCTCCAGCGGCCACAAGTGGTCCGGCCTGGACCCGAAGCGGCTGGGCGCGCGCCCGCCGATCCGGAGCAGCCGCCGCCGCGGTTCCGCCCCCAGCGCCCCCAAGGAGGCCTGACGCCATGTCGCGCTTCGGCAACATCGGCCACCGCCTCTACCAGGGCGAGATCAGCTTCGACTTCGTCGGCCGCCGCAAGCTCTGGTACTCGATCTCCGGCGTGATCGTCCTGGTCGCGGCCATCGGCCTGGCCATGGGCCTGCACCTGGGCATCGAGTTCAAGGGCGGCTCGGTCTACACCGTGCACAAGCCCGGCCTGTCGGTCTCGCAGGCCCAGGACGTCGCCAACAAGATCACCCACGACTCGACCGCCGTGGTGCAGTCGACCGACAAGGGTGACGTCCGGATCCAGGTCAGCTCCGCCTCCGGCGTGGACGCCTCGACCTTCACCGAGCAGCTCTCCAAGGAGCTTTCGGTGCCGGCCAACGAGGTCGACGCCCAGGTGATCGGCCCCAGCTGGGGCCACGAGATCTCCCAGAAGGCCCTGCTCGGCCTGGTGATCTTCATGGTGCTGGTCACCATCTACCTGGCCGTCGCGTTCGAGTGGCGGATGGCGGCGGCCGCCCTGGTCGCCCTGATCCACGACCTCCTGATCACCATCGGTGTGTACGCCCTGGTCGGCTTCGAGGTCACCCCGGGCACCGTGATCGGCTTCCTGACCATCCTCGGTTACTCCCTGTACGACACCGTCGTCGTCTTCGACACGGTGAAGGAGAACACCAAGGGCATCACCAAGCAGAACAAGCGCACCTACAGCGAGGCCGCCAACCTCGGCCTCAACCAGACCCTGGTGCGTTCCATCAACACCACCGTGGTCGCGCTGCTCCCGGTCGCCGCGCTGCTGTTCATCGGCGGCGGCCTGCTGGGCGCCGGCACCCTGAACGACATCTCGCTGGCCCTGTTCATCGGCCTCGCGGCCGGTGCGTACTCCTCCATCTGCGTCGCCACCCCGCTGCTCGCGCAGCTCAAGGAGATGACGCCGGAGATGAAGGACCTGGCCAAGCGGGTCGCCGCCCGCCGGGCCGCGGACGCCAAGGCGGCCGAGCAGGCCGCCGAGCAGGGCGAGCACGGCGACCACGGCGAGGACGAGTCCGGCCAGCCGGCGGGTATGGTTGGTCAGCGCAACCAGCCGGTCGGCCGCGCCCGCGGCAAGGGCCGCCCCTCCGGCAAGCACTGAGCCCGTACTCCGTAAGGACCCCCGTGACCTCCGCTGACCCCGTCCTGGCCGAGCTGCTCAACAGCCGGATCAGGGACGTACCGGACTACCCGAAGCCCGGCGTGCTGTTCAAGGACATCGCGCCGCTGCTGGCCGACGCCGAGGCCTTCGCGGCCCTCGCCCGGGCGCTGGCCGACCGGGCCCGGGAACTCGGCGCCACCAAGGTGGTCGGGCTGGAGGCGCGGGGGTTCGTGCTGGCGGCCCCGGCGGCCTTCGCGGCGGGCCTCGGCTTCGTGCCGATCCGCAAGAAGGGCAAGCTGCCCGGCGAGGTCTTCGCCCGCTCGTACGAGCTGGAGTACGGCACCGCCACCCTGGAGGTGCAGTGCGACGCCTTCACCCCGGGCGAGAAGGTCCTGGTGGTGGACGACGTGCTGGCCACCGGCGGCACCATCGGTGCCTCGGTGGACCTGGTCCGGGAGGCCGGCGCCGAGCTGGTGGGCGTGGTGGTCCTGATGGAGCTGGGCTTCCTGCCCGGCCGGGAGCGGCTGGAGCCGCACCTGGGCGGTGCTCCGCTGGAGACCCTGGTCACCGTCTAGTCATTCCCCCGAGGGGGCGTACGGCCACGGCCGTACGCCCCCTCGGGCGTTCCCGGCCGGGCGGCGGAACGCCCGGCCTGCACTCTCGGTACCATGAAGGTTCACCCCTGCCCAGTTGTGCGAAGGGGCAGGCCCCGCGCCCCCGAGGAGTGTCCTTGCCCGACGAGGTTGTGCCCACGGCTGACCAGACCAGGACCGCGCCTTCCGGTACGGCCCCGGTCCGCCCCGGGCCGCCCGCCGCGCCCCGGCCGTCCTCCGGCGGCATGCGCGCCCGCCTGGCCCGGCTCGGCGGCCAGCGCAGCTCCACGGTCAACCCGGTGCTGGAGCCGCTGTTCCGCACCATCCGGGCGCAGGACCCGAAGGCCGACCCGGCGCTGCTCAAGGACATCGAGAACGCCTACGCGGTGGCCGAGAAGTGGCACCGCGGCCAGAAGCGCAAGAGCGGCGACCCGTACATCACCCACCCGCTCGCCGTCGCCACCATCCTGGCCGAGCTGGGCATGGACGCCCCGACCCTGATGGCCGGGCTGCTGCACGACACCGTCGAGGACACCGACTACGGCCTGGAGACCCTGCGCCGCGACTTCGGCGACTCGGTCGCGCTGCTGGTCGACGGCGTGACCAAGCTGGACCGGGTCAAGTTCGGCGAGGCCGCGCAGGCCGAGACCGTGCGCAAGATGGTCGTCGCGATGGCCAAGGACCCGCGGGTCCTGGTGATCAAGCTGGCCGACCGGCTGCACAACATGCGCACCATGCGCTACCTCAAGCGGGAGAAGCAGGAGAAGAAGGCCCGCGAGACGCTGGAGATCTACGCCCCGCTGGCGCACCGGCTGGGCATGAACACCATCAAGTGGGAGCTGGAGGACCTCGCCTTCGCGATCCTCTACCCCAAGATGTACGACGAGATCGTCCGGCTGGTCGCCGAGCGCGCGCCCAAGCGCGACGAGTACCTGGCCACCGTGATCGACCAGGTCCAGGGCGACCTGCGCGGGGCCCGGATCACCGCCCAGACCACCGGCCGGCCCAAGCACTACTACTCGGTCTACCAGAAGATGATCGTGCGGGGCCGCGACTTCGCCGAGATCTACGACCTGGTGGGCATCCGGGTCCTGGTCGACACCGTCCGCGACTGCTACGCGGCACTGGGCACCATCCACGCGCGGTGGAACCCGGTGCCGGGGCGGTTCAAGGACTACATCGCGATGCCCAAGTTCAACATGTACCAGTCGCTGCACACCACGGTGATCGGCCCCGGCGGCAAGCCGGTCGAGCTGCAGATCCGGACCTTCGACATGCACCGCCGGGCGGAGTACGGCATCGCGGCGCACTGGAAGTACAAGCAGCGCGCGGTGGCCGGTGCCTCCAAGGTCCGCACCGACACCCCCACCCACGGGCGCCAGCACGACAAGGCCGACGCGGTCAACGAGATGGCCTGGCTGCGGCAGCTGCTGGACTGGCAGAAGGAGACCGAGGACCCGAGCGAGTTCCTCGAGTCGCTGCGCTTCGACCTGTCCAACAACGAGGTCTTCGTCTTCACCCCCAAGGGTGACGTGATAGCGCTGCCGGCCAGCTCCACCCCGGTGGACTTCGCCTTCGCGGTGCACACCGAGGTCGGCTACCGCTGCATAGGGGCCCGGGTCAACGGCCGGCTGGTGCCGCTGGAGTCCACCCTGGAGAACGGCGACGCGGTCGAGGTCTTCACCTCCAAGGCGGAGAACGCCGGGCCGTCGCGGGACTGGCTGACCTTCGTCAAGTCGCCGCGGGCCCGCAACAAGATCCGCGCCTGGTTCTCCAAGGAGCGCCGCGAGGAGGCGATCGAGCAGGGCAAGGAGGCCATCGCCCGCGCGATGCGCAAGCAGGGCCTGCCGATCCAGCGGATCCTCACCGGGGACTCGCTGGTGACCCTGGCGCACGAGATGCGCTACCCGGACATCTCCTCGCTGTACGCGGCGATCGGCGAGGGCCACGTCACGGCGCAGTCGATCGTGCAGAAGCTGGTCCAGGCGCTCGGCGGTGAGGAGGGCGCGGTCGAGGACCTCTCCGAGACCACCACCCCGACCCACCAGAGCCGGGCGGTTCGCCGCCGGGCCAAGGGCGACCCCGGCGTGATCGTCAAGGGCGTCGAGGACGTCTGGGTGAAGCTGTCGCGCTGCTGCACCCCGGTGCCCGGCGACCCGATCGTCGGCTTCATCACCCGCGGCAACGGCGTCTCGGTGCACCGTTCGGACTGCGTCAACGTCGAGGCGCTGACCCAGCAGCCGGAGCGGATGATCGAGGTCGAGTGGGCGGCCACCCAGTCCTCGGTGTTCCTGGTCGCCATCCAGGTCGAGGCGCTGGACCGCTCGCGGCTGCTGTCGGACGTCACCCGGGTGCTCTCCGACCAGCACGTCAACATCCTCTCCGCGGCGGTGCAGACCTCCCGGGACCGGGTGGCGATGAGCCGGTTCACCTTCGAGATGGGCGACCCGAAGCACCTCGGCCACGTCCTGAAGGCGGTCCGCGGCGTGGAGGGCGTCTACGACGTGTACCGGGTGACCTCGGCCCGCAAGTAGCTCCGGCGGCCCCGCCCCCCCCGCGGCGGCTGCGGATGCGGGGCCTCCGCGAGCGGCACAGAATGTCACCGTCCGATGCGGTGCTGGGTGTCGACTCGCGGAGGCCGCCATGGGTGGCAGGCAGATCGTCGTGGCCGTGCTGATGGGTGCCGGGCTGACCGCCGCCACAGGCTGCGGCGGCGGAGGAGCGGGCGGCGGCGGGTCCTCGGCCCAGCCGGCCGCGGCGTCCTCGGCCGACCCGTCCGCACCGAACGGGGTGGAGTCGCTGGCCCCGCGCGAGATCGTCGACAAGTCGGTCCAGGCGCTCAAGGAGAGCCACAGTGTCCACGTGGCCGGCCAGGTGAGTTCGGCGGGCTCGGCGGTCACCATCGACCTCGCAATGGACGGCGATGCGCACTGCGCCGGCTCGATGAGCCTGGACGGCGAGGGCGGCTTCGGCGTGGTCCAGCTCGGCGAGCAGCTCTGGATCAAGCCCGACCAGACCTTCCTGGAGACGCACGGCGGCCCGGCCATCGCGGCCCTGGTCGGCGACAAGTACCTGCGGACCACCACCGCCAACACCGACTTCGCCGACGTCGGCTCGCTCTGCGACCTGAACACCATCGCCGACCTGATCGGCACCGACAACGGCCCGCTCGGCCAGGGCAGCCGCACCACGGTCGACGGCACACCGGTCGTCACCGTGCAGACCACCCAGGGGGACAGCCCGGGGACCCTGTACGTGGCGGTCCAGGGCCGGCCCTATCCGGTCCGGCTGGAGACGAACGGCGGCAGCGAGGGCGGCCGGCTCGACTTCAAGGACTTCGGTGCCCAGGTCGCCGCCACCGCCCCGCCCGCCGACCGGACCCTCGACCTGGACGAGCTGCAGCGCGAGTCCGGTGCGACCGGCGCGGCCAGCCCGGTCTGAGCCGGCCCGGTCTGAGCCGCCGGACCCCGGACGGAACACGGGCAGGGCCCCCTCCGCGGAGGGGGCCCTGCCCGTCTGCTGCCGGGGGCGGCGTCAGCCGCTGAACTCCTGGAGGCTCTTCAGCGCCTGGTCCAGCAGCGCCTGACGGCCAGCCAGCTCGTTCTCCAGCTTGGCGACCTTGCTCGCGTTGCCGGCCGCCCGGGCCTTGTCGAGGTCGGCCTGGAGCTTGTCCACCGCGGACTGCAGCAGCCCGGTCATGCCGGCCGCGCGGGCCTTGGCCTCCGGGTTGGAACGCTGCCACTCGGCGTCCTCCGCCTCGCGGATCGCCCGCTCGACGGTGTTCAGCCGGGCGTCCAGCTTCGGCCGGGCGTCGCGCGGCACGTGGCCGATGGCCTCCCAGCGCTCGTTGACGTCCCGCAGCGCGGCCTTGGCGGCCTTGAGGTCGGTGATCGGCAGGATCGCCTCCGCCTCGACCAGCAGGGCCTCCTTGAGCTTCTGGTTCTCGCCCTGCTCGGCGTCACGCTCGCTGAAGGTCGCGGAGCGGGCCTGGAAGAAGACGTCCTGCGCGCCCCGGAACCGGGCCCACAGCTCCTCCTCCGCGTCCCGCTGGGCGCGTCCGGCCGCCTTCCACTGGGTCATCAGGTCGCGGTACGCGGCGGCGGTCGCACCCCACTCGGTGGAGTCCGAGAGCGCCTCGGCCTCGATGACCAGCTTCTCCTTCACCGCACGGGCCTGGTCGCGCTCGACGTCCAGCGCGGCGAAGTGCGCCTTGCGGTGCTTGGAGAAGACCGACCGGGCGTGCGAGAAGCGGTGCCACAGCTCGTCGTCGCTCTTGCGGTCCAGCCGCGGCAGCGCCTTCCAGTTGTCCACCAGGGCACGCAGCCGGTCGCCGGCCTCCCGCCACTGGGTGGACTCGGCCAGCCGCTCGGCCTCGGCGACCAGCGCCTCCTTGGCCGCGCGGGTCTCCTCCTGGGCCTTGGCCCGGGCCGCCCGGCGCTCGGTCTGCCGGGTCTCGATCTCGCCGGCCAGCGTGTCGAGGCGCTTGGCCAGCGCGTCCAGGTCGCCCACCGCGTGCGCCTCGACGACCTGGGCGCGCAGGTGGTCGAGGGCGACCTGGGCCTCCTTGGCGGCCAGGTCGGTCTTGCGGACGCGGTGCTCCAGCAGGCCGATCTCGGCCTCCAGGCCCTGGTACTTCCGCTCGAAGTAGGCGAGGGCCTCCTCCGGGGAGCCCGCCTGCCAGGAGCCGACGGCGCGTTCGCCGTCCGCGGTCCTGACGTACACGGTCCCCTGCTCGTCGACACGGCCCCACGGGTCGCTGCTCACAGCGCCTCCTCCACATGACGCCGCGGCCCGCTCAGTGCGGGGCGCGCGCGTCGTCCACAGTTGATGTGCGGCGGACCGATGAAGTCCGCCGTCCGGACCGTCCGTTGTTGCGCCGAGGGTGACGGCCGACGGTCAGGGCACCCTATACAACAGCAACATAGGCGACCAGCGCCGGTGCTGTCCGCATCCGGGCCGGGCGATTTCCGCCGGCGCCGCGGCCCGCTCGGGGACCGCGGCGCCGATGCCGGTCAGCCCTTGGCGACCGTCACCTTGTCGAGGACCACGCCGGCGGTCGGGGCGCCGTCGCCGCCACCGCCCTGGACCCCGCCGGCGGCGATGTTCTGGAGCACGTCCAGACCGCCGGTGATCTTGCCGAAGGGGGTGTAGCTCGGCGGCAGCTGGGTGTCCTTGTAGACCAGGAAGAACTGGCTGCCGTTGGTGCCCGGGCCCGCGTTGGCCATCGCCAGGGTGCCGGCCGGGTAGGTGGCGCCGGTCAGGTTCTCGTCCGCGAACTGGTAGCCCGGGCCGCCGGAACCGGTGCCGGTCGGGTCACCGCACTGGAGCACGTAGATGCCCTCCGTGGTGAGCCGGTGGCACTTGACGTGGTCGAAGTACTGCTCGCCGGCGAGGAAGGCGAAGGAGTTCACCGTGTGCGGCGCCTTGGCCGGGTCCAGTGACACCGTCACCGTGCCGCAGCTGGTCTGCAGGGTCCCCGTGTAGGCGGACTTGCCGTCGACCGTCATGGCCGGCTCGGTCTTCCACTGCTTGCCGTTCGGCTGGCCCGCGGCCGGCGGGTTGCAGCCCTTGACCTGGGTGACCGGGGCGGTCGGGGCGGCCTGCGGGGTCTTGGACTTGTCGGCGGAGTCGAACACGCCGCCCGCCCACGCACCGCCGGCGGCGACCACCACGACCGCGAGCGCACCGCCGATGATCGCGTTCCGCTGCTTCCGGCGCTTGTGCGCCTGGGCCCGGCGCGCCATCTGGCGCTCGTACTTCTCGCGGGCGAGCTGTCGCCGTCGCTGTTCGTTGCTGGCCACCGGCCGTGTCTCCTACGTATGCGCTGGACGTCTGGGGGAAAAGTGCCGATGCGGATCATCGCATCCGTTGGCGGCCAAGTGTAAGGAGTCTGTGCGTAAGTTCGAGGTCAAACGCGATGTGCACGGGACACGATCGACCCGCGGGGGCACGTGGTAACGGGTTCGCCCGCGGTGGTGTCCCGCCGGTAGGCTCTGGTGCGACCAGGCGGTGAGACCCGAGCGCCCGCCCCCGACCGTAGAGGACTCGCGTTGTTCGTCGCCGGATTTCCAGCCGGGGCCTGGGGCACCAACTGCTACCTGGTAGCGCCGGCCGCCGGTGAGGAGTGCGTGATCGTCGACCCCGGTCACGAGGCCACCCGGGGCGTCGAGGACCTGATCCGCGAGCACCGGCTGAAGCCGGTCGCGGTGGTCCTCACCCACGGACACATCGACCACATCGCCTCGGTGATGCCGATCTGCGGCGCCCGCGGCGTGCCCGCCTGGATCCACCCCGAGGACCGCTACATGATGGCCGACCCGGAGCGGGCGCTCGGCCGCTCGCTCGGGCAGCAGCTGATGGGCAGCCTCACCGTCGGCGAGCCGGACGACGTCCGCGAGCTGGCGGACGGCAGCCTGCTGGAGCTGGCCGGACTGCAGCTCACCGTCGACCACGCGCCCGGCCATACCAAGGGGTCGGTGACCTTCCGGACGCCCGCATCGGACGAGATCCCGCCGGTGCTCTTCTCGGGCGACCTGCTGTTCGCCGGCTCCATCGGGCGTACCGACCTCCCGGGCGGGGACAGCGCGGCGATCATGCGTTCGCTGGCCCGGGTGTGCCTGCCCCTCGACGACGCGACCGTGGTCCTCTCCGGCCACGGCTCCCAGACCACCATCGGCCGTGAGCGCGCCACCAACCCCTACCTCCAGCAGGCGGCAGGAGCGCTCGATGCTCCGGCCTTCCCGCGACGAGGAATGTGACGGAAGAGAAGTTGAGCACCTTCAGCGCCCCCAAGGGCACCTACGACCTGCTGCCGCCGAGCTCCGCGACCTTCCTGGCGATCCGCGAGCGGCTCTCCGGCCCCGCGCGCCGGGCCGGCTACGGCTACATCGAGACGCCGGTCTTCGAGGACGTCAAGCTCTTCTCCCGCGGCGTCGGTGAGTCCACCGACATCGTCACCAAGGAGATGTACAACCTCACCACCAAGGGCGGCGACGAGCTGGCGCTGCGCCCCGAGGGCACCGCCTCGGTGGTCCGCGCCGCCCTCCAGGCCAACCTGCACAAGCAGGGCAACCTGCCGGTCAAGCTCTGGTACTCCGGCTCCTTCTACCGCTACGAGCGGGCCCAGAAGGGCCGCTACCGCCAGTTCGCCCAGGTCGGCGCCGAGGCGATCGGCGCCGAGGACCCCGCGCTGGACGCCGAGCTGATCATCCTGGCCGACGACGCCTTCCGCTCGCTGGGCCTGCGCGACTACTCGCTGCTGCTCAACAGCCTCGGCGACCGGCAGTGCCGGCCGGTCTACCGGGCCGCCCTGGTCGAGTTCCTGGCCGGCCTCGACCTCGACGAGGACACCCGCCGCCGCGCGGAGATCAACCCGCTGCGGGTCCTCGACGACAAGCGCGAGTCCGTCCAGGCCCAGCTCACCGACGCGCCCCGGCTGCGGGACTTCCTCTGCGAGGACTGCAAGGCGTACGACGAGCAGGTCCGCGAGCTGCTGACCGCCGCAGGCGTCGCCTTCGTCGACGACCCGAAGCTGGTCCGCGGCCTGGACTACTACACCCGGACCACCTTCGAGTTCGTGCACAACGGCCTCGGCGCCCAGTCCGCGATCGGCGGCGGCGGCCGCTACGACGGCCTGTCCGAGATGCTCGGCGGCCCGGCGCTGCCGTCGGTCGGCTGGGGCCTCGGGGTGGACCGCACCTTCCTCGCGATGGAGGCCGAGGGCATCGTCCTCGACCTGCCCGCCGCCACCTCCGTCTACGCCGTCGCGCTCGGCGAGACGGCCAAGAACGTCCTGTTCGCCAAGGTGGTGGAGCTGCGCCGGGCCGGCGTCGCCACCGACCTGGCGTTCGGCGTCAAGGGCATCAAGAACGCCATGAAGTCCGCCGACCGCTCCGGCGCCCGCTACGCCCTCGTGGCCGGCGACCGGGACCTCGCCGAAGGCGTCGTCCAGCTCAAGGACATGTCCACCGGCGAGCAGACGCCCGTCGCCCTCGAAGCACTCGTCACCACCCTGAAGGAGAAGCAGCTGTGATCCGCACGCACGACGCGGGCACGCTCCGCGCGGAGCACGCCGGCACCACCGTCATCCTGGCCGGCTGGGTCGCCCGCCGCCGTGACCACGGCGGAGTCGCGTTCATCGACCTCCGCGACGCCTCCGGCACCGTGCAGATCGTGGCCCGCGACCTGGAGGCCATCGGCAGCCTGCGCGCCGAGTACTGCGTCAAGGTCACCGGCGAGGTCCGGGTCCGCCCGGAGGGCAACGAGAACCCGGACATCGCGACCGGCGCGATCGAGGTCGTGGTGAACGAGCTGGAGGTGCTCTCCGAGGCCGCCCCGGTGCCGTTCCCGGTCGCCGAGTACGAGCCCGGCACGGTCAACGAGGAGGTGCGCCTGCGCTACCGCTACCTGGACCTCCGCCGTGAGGGCCCGGCCCGCGCGCTGCGCCTGCGCTCCAAGGTCAACCACATCATCCGCACGGTGATGGAGGAGAACGACTACCTCGACATCGAGACGCCGTACCTCACCCGCTCCACCCCCGAGGGCGCCCGCGACTTCCTCGTCCCGGTCCGCCTGCAGCCCGGCCACTGGTACGCCCTGCCGCAGTCGCCCCAGCTGTTCAAGCAGCTGCTGATGGTGGCCGGCATGGAGCGCTACTACCAGATCGCCCGCTGCTTCCGCGACGAGGACTTCCGCGCGGACCGGCAGCCGGAGTTCACCCAGCTCGACATCGAGGCGTCCTTCGTCGACCAGGAGGACATCCTGGCCCTCGGCGAGAAGATCGTCGGTGCCATCTGGCGCGAGGTGCACGGGTACGAGATCCCGAACCCGCTGCCCCGGATGACCTACGCGGACGCGATGAACCGCTACGGCTCCGACAAGCCGGACGTCCGCTTCGGCCAGGAACTCACCGACCTGACCGAGTACTTCCAGGGCACCGAGTTCCGGGTCTTCCAGGCCCCGTACGTCGGCGCGGTCGTCATGCCCGGCGGCGCCTCCCAGCCGCGCAAGCAGCTGGACGCCTGGCAGGACTGGGCCAAGGCGCGCGGCGCCCGCGGCCTCGCCTACGTGCTGGTCGACGCCGAGACCGGCGAGCTGCGCGGCCCGGTCGCCAAGAACCTCTCCGAGGAGCACCTGGCGGGCCTGGCCGCCGCGGCCGGCGCCAAGCCGGGCGACGCGGTGTTCTTCGCCGCCGGCAAGAAGACCGCCTCGCAGGAGCTGCTCGGCGCGGCCCGCCTGGAGATCGGCCGCCGCTGCGAGCTGATCGACGAGTCGGCCTGGGCCTTCCTGTGGGTCGTCGACTTCCCGATGTTCGAGCCGATCGAGGACGACAAGGGCGCCTTCCAGGGCTGGCACGCGGTGCACCACCCGTTCACCGCGCCGACCGCCGAGTCGCTGGCGACCTTCGACACCGACCCGGGCACGGCCCTGTCCAACGCCTACGACCTGGTGCTCAACGGCTCCGAGCTGGGCGGCGGCTCGATCCGTATCCACCAGCGGGACGTCCAGAAGCGGGCCTTCGACGCGATCGGCCTGTCCGAGGAGGAGGCGCAGTCGCAGTTCGGCTTCCTGCTGGACGCCTTCAACTACGGCCCGCCGCCGCACGGCGGTGTCGCCTTCGGCCTGGACCGCATCGTCACCCTGCTGGGCGGGTACGACACCATCCGTGACGTGATCGCCTTCCCGAAGACCAGCACCGGCGGTGACCCGCTCACCGGCGCGCCGACCCCGATCACCCCGGCCCAGCGCCGCGAGGCGGGCGTCGACGCCAAGCCGAAGGGCACGGACGCCGCCGCGGCGTCCGAGGTCAAGGCCTGACACCCGGTCAGTAACACCATGCTCACGGCCCCGGCCGGTGCGATCCGCCTCAGGGTAGGCTCGCCCCGCCCGGGGCCGGTGCACAACGGCGTGCCACAGCAGAGGGGTCGAGGATGACCATCCGAACCAGAGTCGAGAACCCGGCGGACGCCCCCGCCACCAGACGTGTCCACATGGCGGCCTTCCCCGGCCCCGAGGAGGCCGACCTGGTGGACGCGCTCCGCCGGGACTCCGCCTGGATACCGGCTCTCTCGCTGGTCGCGGTCGACGACCGGGACCTCATCGTCGGGCACGTCCTGCTCACCAGGCTCCGGGTCGGCGACGGCGACGGCCTGTCCATGGCGCCGGTCGCGGTCGCCCCCGAGTGGCAGCGCAAGGGCGTCGGCGCCGCCTTGGTCCGGGCCGCGCTGGCGGCCGCCGAGACCGCGGGGGAGCGGCTGGTGGTGGTGCTCGGTGACCCGGACTACTACGGCCGCTTCGGCTTCGAGCCGGCCTCCCGGCACCGGATCAGCGGCCCGTTCGAGGCACCCGACGCGTACTTCCAGGCGCTGCCGCTGCCCGGGTACGACGGCGGCCCGCACGGCGTGTGCCGCTACCCGGCGCCGTTCGCCGAGGTCTGACCGGCCGGGGCGGGCGCCGGGCCCGGGGCCGGAGCAGGCGCGGCGGGCGCCGTCGCGCCGCCGGGGCGCCGCTGGGCGGGCACGGTGTCCAGCGGCGACGGTCCGGGGCAGGCCGGCCCGATCCGCACGGTCTCCCGGCAGCTGCGCACGAACGCGGCCATCGCGGGCGTGAGCGGCCGGTCCAGCGGCCAGTACAGGCCGACCCGGCTGGCGCTGACCCCGCGCAGCGGCCGGTAGACCACGCCGGGCCGGGAGGCCAGCCGGCTCATCGTCACGGGCGCGAAGCCGATGCCCTGCCCGCAGGCGATCGCGGTCAGCCACTCGTCCGCGTTGTGCGCGACCGCGCCGATCCGGACCGGGTGGCCGCCGCGCTCCTCGACGGCCAGCCAGTAGTCCCGCCAGAACCCGGCCTCCCGCGGGATCGCGACGAAGTCCTCGTCCAGCAGCTCCGCCAGGTCCACCACCTCGCGGTCGGCCAGCCGGTGGCCGGCCGGCAGCACCGCGCAGCGCTCCTCCACACCGAGCTCGGCGCAGTTGTACGCGGCCGCGATGGCGGCGGGCGCGTGCCACAGCGCCAGGTCGATCTCGCCGGAGGCCAGCCCCGAGGTCGGGTCGAACCAGTTGTTCTGCCGCATCCGGACCTGCCAGCCGGGCATCCGGCGGCCGAAGTCCTCGACCGTGGCCAGGCCGACCGCGTTGATGGTGCTGCCCTCGAACCCGACCCGCAGGGTGCCCTGCGCCTCGACGGCGGCCCGGCGGGTGGCCCGCAGCGCGTCCTCCCAGCCGGTCAGCAGCGCGGGCACCCGGTCCGCCAGCACCCGGCCCGCGGCGGTCGGGGTCATGCCCTCCCGGGAGCGCTGGAACAGTCGTACCCCGAGCTGGGTCTCCAGCTGGCGGATCTGCTTGGTCAGGGTCGGTTGGCTCACGAACAGGCGGGCGGCCGCCCCGGTCAGCTGGCCCTCCTCGCAGACCGCGGCGAAGGAGCGCAGCAGGCGGGTGTCGATGTCCATGCCGCAAGGTTATGGAAGCGGTAATTTGCCGTAACGGCGGGGTCCGGGGGACAGTTGATCACTCGTCGGGCGGGCCCGGCCCCGGCAGCACAGGGGAGTGCCGGAACCGGGCCCGCCCGGCCTGCCGTACTCGCCGCGCACCCCGCTGCCGCCCACCCGCGCCGACCCGCGCCGACCTGCGCCGGACGGCGAAGCCCCGTAGCGTGAGTGACCGTCAGCCGCACGTGCGAACGGAGGGCCCGGTGGCGGGGAAGCGCAGGGATCGACTGCCGAGGAAGCTGTACGAGGCGGAGCTGCTGCGCCTGCAGTACGAGCTGGTGAAGCTCCAGGAGTGGGTGCGCGCCGAGGGCGTGCGGCTGGTGGTCGTCTTCGAGGGCCGGGACGCGGCCGGCAAGGGCGGCGCGATCAAGCGGGTGACCGAGTACCTCAACCCCCGCATCGCCCGGGTCGCGGCACTTCCGGCGCCGACCGAGCGCCAGCGCGGCCAGTGGTACTTCCAGCGCTACGTGGAGCAGCTGCCCGCGGCCGGGGAGATCGTGCTGTTCGACCGCAGCTGGTACAACCGGGCCGGGGTGGAGAAGGTGATGGGCTTCTGCACCGCGGAGGAACACCAGCAGTTCCTGCGCCAGTGCCCGACCTTCGAGCGGATGCTGATCGAGGCCGGGATCCTGCTGCGCAAGTACTGGTTCTCGGTCAGCGACGTGGAGCAGGAGCGGCGGTTCCGGGACCGGATGGCGGACCCGATGCGGCAGTGGAAGCTCTCCCCGATGGACATCGAGTCGATCAGCCGCTGGGAGGACTACTCCCGGGCCAAGGACGAGATGTTCGTGCACACCGACGTCCCGGAGTCGCCCTGGTACGTGGTGGAGAGCGACGACAAGCGGCGGTCCCGGATCAACATGATCTCCCACCTGCTCTCCTCGGTGCCCTACCGGGAGGTCCGCCGCCCCGAGGTCGAACTCCCGCCCCGCCCGGCCTCCCACGGCTACCGCCGCCCGCCGCGCGATCTGCAGACCTACGTCCCGGACCACGGGGCGGCACTGGAGGCCTGAGGGCCCGCGTCAGGTGGCCGAGCCGGCTGCGGCTCCGGTGGGGCGGTCGGGGCCCCAGCGGTCGATGGCGGCGGGGAGGTCGAGCGGGCCCGGGCGGGCGTCGGAGTCGGCGGCCGGCCAGTCCTCGCGGGGGACGCGCCACATCAGCTCGAACTCGTTGCCGTCCGGGTCCTTGGCGTAGAAGGACTTGGACACCAGGTGGTCGGTGGAGCCGACCAGGGCGCCGCGCTCGGCCAGCCGCCGCCCGAGCTCGGCCAGCTCGCCGAGGGTGCCGACCTCCCAGGCCAGGTGGTACAGGCCGACCCTGCCCTGCTCGGGGCCGGGTGCGTCCGCGCCGATCGCGAACAGGCCGAGGTCGTGGTCGTTGCTGCTGCCGGCGGCGCTCAGGAAGGCGGCCCGCCCCGGCATCAGGTGGTCGAGCTGGAAGCCCAGGACCTCGCGGTAGAAGGCGACCGAGCGGTCGACGTCGCGGATCCAGAGCACTGCGTGGTTGAGTCGGCGTACGGACATGGCGCCACCCTACGCCCCCCTGGTTCAAATTCGAACTACGGGGGTCCCGCCAGCGGGCGCCCGGGCTGTCGGAGCTCTCGCATACCCTTCAGAGGTGGAAGAACCGGACCTCTTCACCGCCGCCGCCGAGGCACGCCAGGCCGCCGAGCCCGGCCGCGCGCCGCTGGCCGTACGGATGCGCCCGCGCACCCTGGACGAGGTGGCCGGTCAGCGCCGGCTGCTCAAGGACGGCTCGCCGCTGCGGCGGCTGGTCTCCGGTGCCAAGGGGCCCGCGGCGACCAGTTCGGTGATCCTCTGGGGGCCGCCCGGCACCGGCAAGACCACCCTCGCCCACGTGATCAGCCAGGCCGTCGAGGGCCGGTTCGTCGAGCTGTCCGCGATCACCGCCGGGGTCAAGGAGGTCCGGGCGGTGATCGACGGCGCCCGCCGGGCCGTCGGCATGTCCGGCCGCGAGACGGTCCTCTTCCTGGACGAGATCCACCGCTTCTCCAAGGCCCAGCAGGACTCCCTGCTGCCCGCGGTGGAGAACCGCTGGGTCACCCTGATCGCCGCCACCACCGAGAACCCGTACTTCTCGGTGATCTCCCCGCTGATGTCCCGGTCGCTGCTGCTCACCCTGGAGTCGCTCACCGACGACGACGTACGGGCCCTGCTGCGCCGCGCGGTGGCCGACGAGCGGGGCCTGGCCGGCAGCGTCGAGCTGACCGCCGAGGCCGAGGACCACCTGGTCCGGCTGGCCGGCGGGGACGCCCGGCGGGCGCTCACCACCCTGGAGGCCGCGGCCGGCGCCGCCCTGGACAAGGGCGAGGCCGAGCTCACCCTGGCCACCACCGAGACCGCCGTCGACCAGGCCGCGGTGCGCTACGACAAGGACGGCGACCAGCACTACGACGTGGCCAGCGCGCTGATCAAGTCGATCCGCGGCAGTGACGTGGACGCCACCCTGCACTACCTGGCCCGCATGATCGAGGCCGGTGAGGACCCCCGGTTCATCGCCCGGCGGCTGATGATCTCCGCCAGCGAGGACGTCGGCCTGGCCGACCCGACGGCGCTGCCGACGGCGGTCGCGGCCGCCCAGGCCGTGGCGCTGATCGGCTTCCCCGAGGCCCGGATCATCCTGTCCCAGGCGGCCATCGCGCTGGCGCTGGCCCCCAAGTCCAACGCCGCCTACCTGGCGATCGACGCGGCCCTCGCCGACGTCCGCCAGGGCCTGGCCGGCGCGGTGCCGCCGCACCTGCGGGACGCGCACTACGGCGGCGCGGGCAAGCTCGGCCACGGCCAGGGCTACCAGTACCCGCACGACCTGCCGGAGGGCATCGCCGCGCAGCAGTACGCGCCGGACCCGGTGCACGGCAAGGAGTACTACCGGCCGACCCGGCGCGGCGGGGAGGCCCGCTACGCCGACATCGCGGAGTGGACCAGGGCGCGGCTCAAGGGCGACTGATCGCACGGTAGACTGTCCCGAAGTGCCATGTCCCGGGCACGGCGGCGGATGCGAATCCGACCGACCGGCCGCACCAGCGGGGCACCGGCCCGTGGCCACTCCTCCGGGAGCGGCCCTTGGAGCGTCGCGCACCGGCTTTCGGTGTCGCGGGCAGCCCACCACCTCCGTGGTCGGTGGGCCTCTCGTGTGCATGCACAGATGTGCCCGGCTCCGGAGAGCGGCTGATCACCCCTCGCGGGTGGTTTTTCTCCGGGTCGCGAGGAGCGACCTCCGTCAACACCTGGTGAAGCCGTATTCGTGAAGCAAGGAAGGTTTGGTTCATGGCGAACCAGAAGCGTCCCAAGGTCAAGATCGCTCGTGCCCTTGGCATCCCGCTGACCCCGAAGTCCGTCAAGTACTTCGAGGCCCGCCCGTACCCGCCCGGCCAGCACGGCCGTGGCCGCAAGCAGAACTCTGACTACAAGGTCCGTCTGACCGAGAAGCAGCGTCTGCGCGCGCAGTACGACCTGAGCGAGAAGCAGATGGCGCGGGCGTTCGACCGTGCCAAGAAGGTCGAGGGCAAGACCGGTGAGGCGCTGATCGCCGAGCTGGAGACCCGTCTCGACGCCCTGGTCCTGCGTTCGGGCATCGCCCGCACCATCTACCAGGCCCGTCAGATGGTCGTGCACGGCCACATCGAGGTCAACGGCAGCAAGGTCAACAAGCCGTCGTTCCAGATGAAGCCGGGCTTTGTCGTGACCGTCAAGGACAAGTCCAAGGAGAAGACCCCCTTCCAGGTGGCTCGCGAGGGCGGCAACGCCGGCGAGGGCCAGACCCCGAAGTACCTCGAGGTCAACCTGAAGGCCCTGGCCTTCCGCCTGGACCGCCAGCCGCAGCGCCGCGAGATCCCCGTGATCTGCGACGAGCAGCTGGTCGTCGAGTACTACTCGCGCTGACCCGCGAGCACGTACCCCACCGAGCCCCGCAGCCTGCCGGCTGCGGGGCTCGGCCCGTTCCGGGCGCCGGGCCCCCGGAAGGCCGGGGCCCCGGGACGGCGGGGAGCTCAGAACGCCGGTACCGGTGACGGCCGCACCGGCCGCGGCCCGGGCAGGCCCTCCGGCCCCGGCCGGCCGCCGCGGCCCAGCGCGCGGGAGACCGCAGCGTCCAGGTCCAGCTGCCCGCCGAGGCGGAACGCCTCGTGGAACTCCTGCTCGGTCAGCCCGTCCCGGGCCCGCCGCTCGCACTCCAGGTGCGGCCCGTTGAACGACCGCGAACCGAAGAACGGCTTGCCCACCGCCTGCCAGATCCGGTGCGCCGCGCCCTGCAGCACCCGGGCCTCCACCAGGTCCCCGTCCGGGGCCTCGGTCTCCAGCAGCGCCAGCACGTCCATCGCCAGCACGATCCCCAGCAGGTCCCGGAACAGGTGGTTCAGCCGTACGCACTCCCGGGCGTGGGCCCGCGCCAGCCGCACCTCGCCCGACGACCAGCGGGCGTAGGCCAGCGCGTACAGACCGTAGGCGTACGCCCACTGCTCACCGTGCTGCTCGGCGATCTCCCGGACCTCCGAGATCCAGCGCTCGCCCTGCTCGGCGTCGCCCAGGAACAGGTACGCGATGCCCAGCTCGAACATCGCCATCAGGACGTTGCTGTTCAGCTCGCCGATGGTCTTGTAGTGCCACAGCGCCTCCTCGAACAGTTCCGCCGCCCGCTGCGGCTCGTCCCCGATCAACGCCGCACAGCCCTGCCGGTGGACGGCGTACGCCAGCGCCCGGTCGTCGCCGGTGGCCAGCGCCTGCTCGCGGCACTCCTCCAGGGCCGGCCGGGCCCGCGCCAGGTCGCCCTGCAGGGTGGCCATGTAGCCGGTCACCCAGAGCGCCTTGGCCCGGGCCTCGGTCGGTGCGGGGGCCAGCGCCAGCGCCCGGTCCAGCCAGTGCCGTCCCTCGCCGAGGTGCCCGGAGCCGACCCAGTAGAACCACAGCGTCCCGGCCAGCACCAGGGCCAGCTGCTCCTCGCCGGGCTCGGAGAGCGAGAACTCCAGCGCGGCCCGCAGGTTCGGGTGGGCCAGCCGGGTCCGCTCGGCGGTCTCCGCCTGCCGCGGGCCGAACCACTCCACCTCGCCCCAGGACGCCACCCCCAGGTACCAGTCCCGGTGCCGGCGCAGCAGCCGGTGCCGGTCGCCGCCGGCCCGCAGCCACCGGGCGCCGTACTCGCGCAGGGTGTCCAGCAGCCGGAACCGGACCTGCTGCGGGCCCTCCTCGCGGAGCAGGACCGACTTGCCGACCAGCTCCCCGAGCAGGTCGAGCACCTCGTCCGGGTCGATCCCCTCGCCGCCGCAGACGTACTCGGCGGCGTCCAGGTCGAACGTCCCGGCGAACACCGACAGCCTGGCCCAGAGCAAACGTTCCTTCATGGTGCACAGTTCGTGGCTCCAGCCGATCGTGGTGCGCAGCGTCTGGTGCCGCGCCGGAGCCGTCCGGGAACCGCCGGTGAGCAGCCGGAACCGGTCGTCCAGCCGGAGGGTGATCTGTGCCACCGACAGCGCCCGCAGCCGCCCCGCCGCCAGCTCCACGGCCAGCGGAATGCCGTCCAGGCGGCGGCAGAGCACGGCCACCTCGGCGCGGTTGCGCTCGGTCAGCTCGAAACCGGGGAGCACCGCGGCGGCCCGGTCGGCGAACAGCGTGAGCGCGTCCGGCGTGCCGCCGCCCGGCGGCGGGTCGACCGGCAGCGGGGCCAGCGGCAGCAGGTGCTCGCCGTCCGTCCCCAGCGACTGCCGGCTGGTGGCCAGCACCCGCAGGCCCGGAGCCGCCCGCAGCAGGGTGTCGACCAGCTCCGCGCACGGGCCCACCAGGTGCTCGCAGCCGTCCAGCACCAGCAGCAGCCGCTGCTCGCGCACCTGCTCGACCAGGACCTCGTACGGTGGGCGGGCGGTGGAGTCGGTCAGCCCGAGCGCCTCGAGCACCGCGTGGCCGAGCAGCAGCGGGTCCTGGACGGCGCTCACCTCGGCGTACCGGACTCCGTCCGGGAACAGGCCGGTCAGCTCGGCCAGCCGGGCGGCCCCGCGCATCGCGAACCGGGTCTTGCCGACCCCGCCGGGCCCGGTGACGGTCACCAGCCGGGCCGGGCCCATCAACGCGGTCAGGGCGGCCAGCTCGCCGCGGCGGCCGACGAAGCTGGTCACGTCGGCGAGCAGCCGGCCCGCCGGCGTACCGCCCCGCGCTGGCGTCGGCCCACTCGACAACTGCCGCCCCCCGTCCGGCCTGGCCGGACACCGGCCGGCCACCCTGGCGGCCCGCGACGCGCGGGCCCACCCGGCCCAACGAGGCGGCCCGTACGAGGTCACGCCCGCCGTCCGCGCGACCGGCCGGGCGACCAGGCGATATCCGGTCGGGTGAAGGGGTCCGGCCGCGATAGGGTTCACCTTTGAGGAAGATCTGCAGACGTGGCGAGGCGAGGGAGCGCACCGGTGTCCGTGGGAGAGCTGGCCGGCCTGCTGGTGGCCGTGTTCTGGGCGGTCCTGGTCACACTGCTCGCGGTCGTCCTGGTACGGCTGTCGCGGGTGCTCAAGGAGGCCACCGTACTGGTGTCGGCCGTCACCGAGCAGGCCGTGCCGCTGCTGGTCGACGCGGGCACCGCGGTGCGCAGCGCCAACGAGCAGCTGGAGCGGGTGGACGAGATCACCGCCAACGTGCAGGACGCCGCCGCCAACGCCAACGCGCTCTCCTCCACCGTCGCGGCCACCATCGGCGGCCCGCTGGTCAAGGTCGCTGCCTTCAGCTACGGCGTCCGAAAGGCCGTCAGCCGCCAGCAGGGCACCGTCACCGTCCCGCCGCAGTCGGCCGAGCGGGAGGCGCTGGCCAGCCTGATCCGGGCCGAGGTGCGCGCGGCCACCGCGCCGCGCGGCGGCGGACTGATCTCCCGTGTCCGGCGAGCCGTGAGGGGCTGACGATGGTTCGACGGATCTTCTGGATGGCGGTCGGCGCGGGCGCCACCGTCTGGGCCATGAACAAGGCCAACGAGGCCGTGCACCGGCTCACCCCTGACAGCCTGTCGGGCACCGCGGCGCGCGGCGCCCTGCACCTGGGCGACGCCGCCAAGCGGTTCGCGCGGGACGTGCGGGCCGGCATGGCCGAGCGCGAGGAGCAGCTGCGCGGCGACCTCGGCCTGGACGGCACCGCGGTCCTCGAGCCGCCGCGCCGGCGAGCGCCCCTGCGCGGCGAGCCGACGTACCGAGCTATCCCGGCGGCCCCGGGTTCCCCGGGCGCCGCCCTGCCCCCGCCTCGCACCATCCGCACCATCCCCCAAGCCATTGATTCGCCCTCCCGCCGGCTCGACGAGCTGCCGGGAAGCCCCAACCGGAAGGACCACTGATGGAGTCGGCAGAGATCCGCCGCCGCTGGCTGCGCTTCTTCGAGGAGCGCGGCCACACCGTCGTTCCGTCGGCGTCCCTGGTCGCCGACGACCCCACCCTGCTGCTGGTCAACGCCGGCATGGTGCCGTTCAAGCCGTACTTCCTCGGTGAGGTGAAGCCGCAGTTCTCGCGGGCCACCTCGGTGCAGAAGTGCGTACGCACGCTGGACATCGAAGAGGTCGGCAAGACCACCCGGCACGGGTCGTTCTTCCAGATGTGCGGCAACTTCTCCTTCGGTGACTACTTCAAGGAAGGAGCCATCAAGTTCGCCTGGGACCTGCTCACCACGCCCGTCGCGGACGGTGGCTACGGCCTGGAGAAGGAGAAGCTCTGGATCACCGTCTACCAGGACGACGACGAGGCCGAGCTGATCTGGCGGGACGTCATCGGCGTGCCGTCCGAGCGCATCCAGCGCCTCGGCATGAAGGACAACTTCTGGTCGATGGGCGTCCCCGGCCCGTGCGGCCCGTGCTCGGAGATCAACTACGACCGCGGCCCCGCGTACGGCGAGGAGGGCGGCCCGGCCGTCAACGGCGAGCGCTACCTGGAGATCTGGAACCTGGTCTTCATGCAGTACGAGCGCGGCCACGGTGACGGCAAGGACGGTTTCGAGATCCTCGGCGACCTGCCGAGCAAGAACATCGACACCGGTCTCGGCCTCGAGCGCCTCGCCGCGATCCTCCAGGACGTCGACAACCTCTTCGAGATCGACACCAGCCGGATGATCCTCGACCGGGCGGCCGAGCTGACCGGCCACACCTACGGCGCCGACCACAAGTCGGACGTCTCGCTGCGCGTGGTCACCGACCACTTCCGCACCGCGCTGATGCTGGTCGGCGACGGCGTCACCCCCGGCAACGAGGGCCGCGGCTACGTGCTGCGCCGCATCCTGCGCCGCGCGATCCGCAACATGCGGCTGCTGGGCGCCACCGGGCCGGTGGCCAAGGAGCTCATCGACATCTCGATCAAGGCGATGGCCCCGCAGTACCCGGAGCTGGAGGCCGACCGCAAGCGGATCGAGACGGTCGTGGTCTCCGAGGAGAACGCCTTCCTGCAGACCCTGAAGTCCGGCACCAGCCTGCTGGACGCGGCCATCACCGAGACCAAGCAGTCCGGTGGCGCGGTGCTCTCCGGCGACCAGGCGTTCAAGCTGCACGACACCTACGGCTTCCCGATCGACCTGACCCTGGAGATGGCCGAGGAGCAGGGCCTCCAGGTCGACGAGACGGGCTTCCGCCGCCTGATGCAGGCGCAGCGGGACGCCGCCAAGGCGGACGCCAAGAAGAAGAAGATGGGCCACGCCGACGTCGCCGCGTACCGCGAGGTCGCCGACAAGTCCGGCGCGTCCGTCTTCACCGGCTACAGCGCCACCGAGGGCGAGGCCACCGTCGTCGGTCTGCTGGTGAACGGCGTCCCGGCGCCGGCCGCCACCGAGGGCGACGAGGTCGAGATCATCCTCGACCGCACCCCCTTCTACGCCGAGGGCGGCGGCCAGCTCGCCGACCACGGCCGGATCCGGCTGGAGTCCGGCGCGGTCGTCGAGATCCGTGACGTCCAGCAGCCGGTGCCGGGTGTGATCGTGCACTCCGGCGGGGTGCTGTTCGGCGAGGTGGTGCTCGGCGCGTCCGCGTACGCCACCATCGACACCGACCGCCGCCGGGCCGTCTCGCGGGCCCACTCGGCCACCCACCTGACCCACCAGGCGCTGCGTGACGCGCTCGGCCCGACGGCCGCCCAGGCCGGTTCGGAGAACGCCCCGGGCCGCTTCCGCTTCGACTTCGGTTCGCCCGCCGCCGTGCCCAGCAGTGTGCTGACCGACGTCGAGCAGAAGATCAACGAGGTGCTGGTCCGCGAACTCGACGTCACCGCCGAGGTCATGACGATGGATCAGGCCCGCAAGGCCGGCGCCATCGCGATGTTCGGCGAGAAGTACGGCGACTCGGTCCGGGTGGTCACCATCGGCGACTTCTCCAAGGAGCTGTGCGGTGGCACGCACGTCGGCAACACCGCCCAGCTGGGCCTGGTGAAGCTGCTCGGCGAGTCCTCGATCGGTTCCGGCGTGCGCCGGGTCGAGGCGCTGGTCGGCGTCGACGCGTACAAGTTCCTGGCCCGCGAGCACACCGTGGTCTCCCAGCTCACCGAGCTGGTCAAGGGCCGCCCGGAGGAGCTGCCGGAGAAGATCTCGGGCATGCTCGCCAAGCTCAAGGACGCCGAGAAGGAGATCGAGCGCTTCCGCGCGGAGAAGGTGCTGGCCGCCGCCGCGGGTCTGGCCGACGCGGCCGAGGACGTCCGGGGCGTCGCGCTGGTCGCCGCCCGGGTCGCCGACGGCGCCGGTGCGGACGAGCTGCGCAAGCTGGTGCTGGACGTCCGGGCCCGGCTGGGTTCGCGTCCGGCCGTGGTCGCGGCCTTCACCGTGGCGAACGGCCGTCCGCTGACCGTCATCGCCACCAACGAGGACGCCCGCGCCCGCGGCGTCAAGGCCGGTGAGCTGGTCCGCACCGCCGCCAAGACGCTCGGTGGCGGCGGTGGCGGCAAGGACGACGTCGCCCAGGGCGGCGGCACCGACCCGGCCGCCGTGGACGCGGCGATCGCCGCCGTCCGCGGCCTGGTGGCGGAGCGCACCGCCTGATGGAGGAGTTGCCGGAGAAGGTCTTCCGCCGGGGCCGCCGGATCGCCGTCGACGTGGGCGACGCCCGGATCGGGGTCGCCTCCTGCGACCCCGACGGGCTGATCGCCACGCCGGTGGAGACGGTCCCCGCGGGGGGCCGCTCCCAGGCCCGCCTCAAGGAGATCGCCGAGGAGTACGACGCGATCGAGGTGGTGGTGGGTCTGCCCCGCTCGATGAGCGGCAAGGAGGGCCCGGCCGCGGCCAAGGTCCGGGCGTACGCCGGCCGGCTGGCCGGGCTGCTCGCGCCGGTGCCGGTGCGGCTGGTGGACGAGCGGATGACCACGGTCACCGCCAGCCAGGGCCTGCGGGCCTCCGGACGGAGCAGCAAGAAGGGCCGCTCGGTGATCGACCAGGCGGCGGCCGTGGTGATCCTGCAGAGCGCCCTTGAGACCGAACGGGTGAGCGGTCGGGCGCCCGGTGAGAGCGTCGAGCCGGTCAGCTGATCACTCTGGCCTAGCGTGCGGTGAGGGGCCCGTGCGGACGTGAGTCCGTACGGGCCCCGGCCGTTCCCGCCGACCAGAGGGCAGCCGTGTCCGATCCGTTCATCGCACCAGGTCTGACGCCCGGACTCAGCCCCGGCCACCTCGGTGCGCCGGTCCTCGAGCCGGAGCCCCGCGCCCTGCTCGGCGGCGGCGAGCAGCCGCCTCCGCCGGACCCGCGCCGGCGGCACACCGGGCTGGCCTGCCTGCTGACCGCCGTCGCGCTGCTGGCGGTGGTGGCCGTGGTGATGGCGACCGTCTACGTGATGTGGCCCAAGGGCCGGCCGCCGGCCGCCGACTACACGGGCAACGGCAGCGGCACGGTCCAGGTGTCGGTGAGCCAGGGCGCCTCGCTGACCCAGATCGGGCAGACCCTGGTCAAGAACGACGTGGTGGCCAGCGCCCGGGCCTTCACCGAGGCCGCCGCCAAGAGCCCGGCCGGGAACCGGATCCAGCCCGGCACGTACACCCTGCACCACCGGATGTCCGCGGCCGCGGCGCTGAACGTCCTGCTGGACCCGGGCAACGCCAATGCGCTGACCATCCCCGAGGGCCGCCGGACCACCCAGATCTACGCGGCGGTGGACTCCCGGCTGAACCTGCCGGCCGGCACCACCGAGTCGATCGCCAAGCAGCGTGCGGGCGAACTGGGCCTGCCGCCCGACGCGCACGGCAACCCCGAGGGCTACCTCTACCCGTCGACGTACCCGATCACCGGGGACACCACGCCGCTCGGGCTGCTCCAGGAGATGGTGAAGGAGGCCGGGAAGGCCGCCGAGGCCAACGGTGTGGTCGGGGTCGAGGGCCAGTCCGCGTACCAGATGATGATCGTCGCGAGCCTGGCCGAGGCGGAGGCGGACAATCCCGACGACATGGCCAAGGTGGCCCGGGTCATCTACAACCGGCTGGCCAAGGGGATGCCGCTGCAGCTGGACTCCACCATCAACTACGCGCTGGGCCGCTCCACCCTCACCACCACGGCCACCGACACCAAACTGGACTCGCCCTACAACACCTACCTGCACAAGGGCCTGCCGCCCGGTCCGATCGGCAACCCCGGCCGGGACGGCCTGCACGCGGCCACCCACCCCGCGGAGGGGGACTGGATCTTCTTCGTCACCGTCAGCCCCGGGGACACCAGGTTCACCGACAGCCCCGAGCAGCACCAGAAGAACGTCGACGAGTTCAACGCCTACCGCGCCGAGCACCCCGCCTCACCTGCACCGGCCTCACCGTGAGGACCTGCGGGACCGGCCGGGACCCTCCCTGCGGTACGGTAACGTCTCCCATCGGGCGTGTCCCTAGCACGCCGGTTCGAGACGTCTGCGGTCCGCCACGGGCGCAGGAACGCGTTAAGGGGATCGATGACTGATCTGGGTGGGGGCTACCGCCCCCAGGGCGACCAGCCGTGGTACCCGGGGTCCCCGGGTACAGGCGGACAGCAGCCCCGGCCCGGCGGGCAGCCGGACGCCTGGCAGCAGCAGAACCCGCAGGGCGTTCCGTTCGGCCAGCAGCAGGGGTACCCGCAGCAGCAGGGCTATCCCCAGCAGCAGGGGTACCCGCAGGGCGGCTACCCGCAGCAGCAGGGATATCCGCAGCAGCAGCAGCAGCAGCAGCAGGGCTGGCCCCAGCAGGGCGGCCAGGGCGGCCAGTACGGGCAGCAGCAGGGGCAGCAGGGCTACCAGCAGCCGCAGTACGGCCAGCCGCAGCCCGGGTCCGGCTACCAGCAGCAGCCGTACCAGCAGCAGATCCCGCAGCAGCAGCAACAGCAGCAACAGCCGCAGCAGCCCGTCCAGCAGCAACCGCAGCAGGTGCGGCAGCAGCAGCCGCCGCGGCAGGCGCGGCCGCCGCAGCCGTCCGGCCCCGGTCCCGACGGCATCGACTGGGAGGCCGAGGCCGCCGCGCTGGACGGCCCGCAGGCCGAACCGGAGTTCGACGACTGGGCCGACCCCGCCGCCGAGGACGAGTACCTCGACGAGCCGGGCGAGCAGGCCCCCGACGAGGACGAGTCCTTCTTCGGCGGCGCCGAGCAGGACACCTCCCGGGACGCCGAGCGCAAGCGCAAGGAGAAGGGCAAGAAGGCCGGCCGCCGCAACCGCGGCGCCTGCCTGGTGGTCGCCCTGGTGCTGATGGGCGGCGTCGTCGGCGCCGGCTGGTGGGGCTACGGCTTCTACCAGAGCCACTTCGGCCCGCCGCCGGACTACCAGGGCGACGGCGCCGGCTCGGTCACCATCGAGATCAAGCCGGGCAGCGGCGTCGCGATGGGACAGACGCTCCGGGAGGCCGACGTGGTCAAGAGCGTCGAGGCCTTCACCGCCGCGTTCCAGAAGAACCCGAAGGCGAACACCATCCAGCCGGGCTTCTTCACCATGAAGCACCAGATGTCCGGCGAGGCCGCGGTGAAGTACCTGGTCGACTCGGCCGGCGGCAACGTGCTGGTGATTCCCGAGGGCCTGCCCTCCGGCGACATCTACGCCGCGATCGACCGCAAGCTCAAGGTCGAGAAGGGCACCACGGCCAACGCCGCCAAGGCGCAGGTGGCCAACCTCGGCCTGCCGGCGTACGCCCAGGGCAACATCGAGGGCTTCCTCTACCCCACCCGCTACTCGATCGCCGACGGCATGAAGCCCGAGGACGTGCTGAAGCAGATGGTGACCAACGCCGTCCAGCACTACCAGGACCTCAAGCTCGACGAGAACGCGCAGAAGATCGGCCTGAAGAACGCCTACGAGGTGATCACCGAGGCCAGCATCCTGCAGCGCGAGGGCAACAACGACGCGGACTTCGGCAAGATGGCCCGGGTCATCTACAACCGGCTCAACACCAACGCCACGCAGCACAAGCTCGGCATGGACACCACGCTCCAGTACTCGCTCGGCCGCACCGCGCTGACCGAGAAGGAGATCAACGACGGGTCCAACAAGTTCAACACCTTCGTCAACCCCGGCCTGCCGCCGACCCCGATCTCCAACCCGGGCGACGAGGCGATCAAGGCCGTGCTGAACCCGACGCCGGGCGACTGGGTCTTCTTCATCGCGATGTCCAGTACCGAGACCCGCTTCGCGACGACCGGTGCCGAGCACGCCAAGAACGTGGAGGAGTACTGCAAGGCGCAGGGCAAGGGCTTCGACAAGCAGGGCAACTACTGCAAGTGACCGAGCCGACCGGAGATCCGCAGCCGCTGCTCCAGGCGCAGCAGGTGGACGTCGTCCGCGACGGCCGGTACCTGCTGCGCCAGGTCTCGCTGACGGTGCGGCCGGGCGAGCACTGGGCCGTGCTGGGGGCCAACGGCGCCGGCAAGACCACGCTGCTCGCCCTGCTCGGCGCCCTCTCCCACCCCACCCGGGGGCAGGTGCGGGTGCTGGGCCGGCAGCTCGGCCGGGTGGACCTGCGGGAGCTGCGCTCCTACCTCGGGCACGTCAATCCGCGGCACCCGCTGCGCTCGCCGCTGACCGTCCGCCAGGTGGTGCTCACCGGCATCACCAACAGCGTGGAGCTGTACCCGCGGTGGCAGCCCACTGACGACCAGGCCGCGCACGCCGAGTCGCTGATCGCCACCCTGGGGATCGGCCACCGCGCCGAGGCGCCGTGGACCACGCTCTCGCAGGGCGAGCGCGGCCGGGCGCTGATCGCCCGCGCGCTGATGCCCGCACCCCGTCTGCTGCTGCTCGACGAACCGGCCACCGGTCTCGACCTGACCGCCCGCGAGCAGCTCCTGGACAGCCTGGACGACCTGCGGCTGCGCCACCCGGAGCTGGCCAGCGTGCTGGTCACCCACCACTTGGAGGAGCTGCCCGTCAGCACCACCCATGCGCTGCTGCTGCGCGACGGCGAGTCGGTGGCGGCCGGGCCGGTCGACGAGGTGCTGACCACCGAGCTGGTCAGCGCGTGCTTCCGGCACCCGATCCGGATCACCCGCAGTGACGGCCGCTGGGCCGCCCGGGCCGCCGCCAAGTCCCCCGCCCGCTGATCCCGCCGGCGCCGGGGTCCGGCACCCCGACCGGTCCCGGTCCCGGCCGCCGGTGCGGCGGCACTAGGGTGGCGGTCATCCAGAGGGAAAGGTGACCAGCTCCGTGACGACGCACCACCGGGCCGCCGTACTCGGCTCGCCCATCGCGCACTCGCTCTCCCCGGTGCTGCACCGGGCGGGGTACGCGGCGCTGGGCCTGGCCGATGGCTGGCACTACGACCGCTTCGAGCTGGACGAGGCCGCGCTGCCCGCGTTCGTGGCCGGGCTGGGCCCGGAGTGGGCCGGGCTGTCGCTGACCATGCCGTTGAAGCGGGCGGTCATCCCGCTGCTGGACGAGGTGAGTGCGACGGCGCTGCGCGTCGACGCGGTGAACACCGTGGTGTTCGGCCCGGACCGGCGTCTGCACGGTCACAACACCGACATCCCCGGCCTGGTGAACGCCCTGGCCGAGCGCGGCATCGACCAGGTCGGGTCGGCGGCGGTGCTGGGCGCGGGGGCCACCGCCTCCTCCGCGCTGGCGGCGCTGGCCCGGATCTGCGACGGCCCGGTGACGGCGTACGTCCGCAGCCCCGAGCGGGCGGCCGAGATGCGGGCGCTCGGCGAGCGGCTCGGGCTCGACCTGCGGACCGCCGACTGGGCGCGGGCCGCCGAGGCACTGGAGACCCCGCTGACCATCTCGACCACGCCGGCCGGGGCCACCGACCAGGTGGCGGCGGCCGTCCCGGCGCGGCCGGGCGCCCTGTTCGACGTGCTGTACCACCCGTGGCCGACCCCGCTGGCGGCGGCCTGCGCGCAGCGCGGGGCCACCGTGCTGGGCGGTCTCGACCTGCTGGTGCACCAGGCGGTGCTGCAGTTCGAACTGTTCACCAAGGTGGCGGCGGGCCCGCTGGCCGCGATGCGGGCGGCCGGCGAGGCCGAGCTGGCCCTACCCGGGTCGTACCGCTGATCCCGCAGGTCAGCAGGGGTGTCGACGGTCGAGGAGCGGACGTGCGGTGTCCGGAACCCGGACCGTGCGCCCGGTCGGCCGCCGGACGTGAAAAGATCGGAGACGGACGGCGGGCCCGGTACCTCGGGGCCGCCCAAGACGCCCGGCCCGGCCCGCAGCTGCGGTCCGGGCCGCTGACGAAGGAGCTCCGTTGGGTAGGTTGCGCTGGCTGACGGCGGGGGAGTCGCACGGTCCCGCTCTGGTCGCGACGCTGGAGGGCCTGCCGGCCGGTGTGCCGGTCACCACCGAGCTGGTGGCCGACGCGCTGGCCCGCCGCCGGCTGGGATACGGCCGTGGTGCGCGGATGAAGTTCGAGCAGGACGAGGTCACCTTCCTCGGCGGCGTCCGGCACGGCCTCACCATGGGCAGCCCGGTGGCGGTCATGGTCGGCAACACCGAGTGGCCCAAGTGGGAGCAGGTGATGTCGGCCGACCCGGTGGATCCGGAGATCCTGGCCAACCTGGCCCGCAACGAGCCGCTCACCCGCCCCCGCCCGGGCCACGCGGACCTGGCCGGCATGCAGAAGTACTCGATCGAGGAGGCCCGCCCGATCCTGGAGCGCGCCTCCGCCCGTGAGACCGCCGCCCGGGTCGCGCTCGGCGCCGTCGCCCGCTCCTACCTCAAGGAGACCTGCGGCATCGAGATCGTCTCGCACGTGGTGGAGCTGGCCGCCGCCAAGGCCCCGGCCGGGGTCTACCCGCTGCCCTCCGACGAGGCCCGCCTCGACGCGGACCCGGTGCGCTGCCTGGACCCGGAGGCCTCCGAGCGGATGGTCGCCGAGATCGACCAGGCCCACAAGGACGGCGACACCCTCGGCGGTGTGGTCGAGGTGCTGGCGTACGGCGTGCCGGTGGGTCTCGGCTCGCACGTGCACTGGGACCGCCGGCTGGACGCCCGGCTGGCCGCCGCGCTGATGGGCATCCAGGCGATCAAGGGCGTGGAGGTCGGCGACGGCTTCGACCTGGCCCGGGTGCCGGGCTCGCAGGCGCACGACGAGATCGTCCCCACCCCGGAGGGCGTCCGGCGCACCTCGGGTCGCTCGGGCGGTACCGAGGGCGGTCTGTCCACCGGTGAGCTGCTGCGGGTGCGGGCCGCGATGAAGCCGATCGCGACCGTGCCGCGGGCGCTGCAGACCCTGGACGTGCGCACCGGTGAGCCCGCCAAGGCGCACCACCAGCGTTCGGACGTCTGCGCGGTGCCGGCGGCCGGGATCGTCGCCGAGGCGATGGTGGCGCTGGTGCTGGCGGACGCGGTGGCGGAGAAGTTCGGCGGCGACAACGTCTCCGAGACCCGCCGCAACGTGCAGGGCTACCTCGACAACCTGATCGTCCGATGAGCGGACCGGTGGTCGTGCTGGTCGGCCCCCCGGGGGCCGGCAAGTCCACGGTCGGGCGGCTGCTCGCCGCCCGGCTCGGCGTGGGCTTCCGGGACACCGACGCCGACATCGAGCAGTCGGCGGGCAAGCCGATCCCCGAGATCTTCGTGGACGAGGGCGAGCCGCACTTCCGCGCGCTGGAGGCGGCCGCCGTCGCGGCCGCCGTCCGTGACCACGACGGGGTGCTCGCGCTCGGCGGCGGCGCGGTGATGGCCGAGGCCACCCGGGCCGAACTGGCCGGGCTGCCGGTGGTGTTCCTCGACGTCGCGCTCGGGGACGCCGTCAAGCGGGTCGGCCTGGATGCCCCGCGCCCGCTGCTCGCGATCAACCCGCGGGCCCGCTGGCGGGAGCTGATGGACCTGCGCCGCCCGGTCTACCTGGCGGTCTCCACCGCGGTGGTGGACACCGAGGGCCGCACGCCCGAGCAGGCCGCCGACGCCGTACTGGAAGCACTGGAGCTGAAGACCCCATGACTGACACCGTCACGATCCGCGTCGGCGGCAGCGCCGGCCACGACCCGTACGACGTGCTGATCGGGCATCAGCTGCTCGGCGAGCTGGCGCCGCTGATCGGCAACCGGGCCAAGCGGGTGGCGATCATCCACCCGGAGGCGCTGGAGGCCACCGGCGAGGCGATCCGCGAGGACCTGGCCGCCGAGGGCTACGAGGCCATCGCGCTGCAGGTGCCCAACGCCGAGGAGGCCAAGAGCGCCGAGGTCGCCGCGTACTGCTGGTCGGTGCTCGGCCAGACCGGCTTCACCCGCAGCGATGTCATCGTCGGCCTGGGCGGCGGGGCCACCACCGACCTGGCGGGCTTCGTGGCGGCGAGCTGGCTGCGCGGGGTGCGCTGGATCGCCATGCCGACCACGCTGCTCGGCATGGTGGACGCGGCGGTCGGCGGCAAGACCGGCATCAACATCGCCGAGGGCAAGAACATGGTCGGCGCCTTCCACCCGCCCGCGGGCGTGCTGGCCGACCTCGGCACCCTGGAGACCGTGCCCCGGCACGACTACGTCTCCGGGCTGGCCGAGGTGATCAAGTGCGGGTTCATCGCCGACCCGGAGATCCTCGACCTGATCGAGGCCGACCCGCAGGGCGCCACCACCCCGCAGGGCCCGCACACCGTGGAGCTGATCCGCCGGGCCATCCAGGTCAAGGCCGACGTGGTCTCCGGTGACCTCAAGGAGGCCGGGCGGCGCGAGATCCTCAACTACGGCCACACCCTGGGCCACGCCATCGAGCGCAACGAGCGCTACAAGTGGCGGCACGGCGCGGCGATCTCGATCGGCATGGTGTTCGCCGCCGAACTCGGCCGGCTCGCCGGCCGGCTCGACGACGAGACCGCCGACCGGCACAGGGCTGTGCTCGGCTCCGTCGGCCTGCCGCTGACCTACCGCGGTGACGCCTGGCCCAAGCTGCTGGACGCCATGAAGATCGACAAGAAGTCCCGCGGCGACCTGCTGCGCTTCGTCGTGCTGGACGGCCTCGGCAAGACCTCCATCCTGGAGGGCCCCGACCCGACGCTGCTGGTCGGCGCGTACGGGGAGGTGTCGGCATGAGCCGGGTGCTGGTGCTCAACGGTCCCAACCTCGGCCGCCTCGGCAGCCGGGAGCCGGACGTCTACGGCGCCACCTCCTACGCCGGGCTGGTCGAGCGCTGCACCGCGCTCGGCAAGGAGCTCGGCTTCGAGGTGGAGGTCAAGGAGACCAACTCCGAGCAGCAGATGGTCGAGTGGCTGCACTGGGCGGCCGACCGGCAGACCCCCGTGGTGATCAACCCGGGCGCGTTCACGCACTACTCGTACGCGATGCGGGATGCCGCCGCGCAGCGGACCGCGCCGCTGATCGAGGTGCACATCTCCAACCCGTACGCGCGGGAGGAGTTCCGGCACAACTCGGTCATCGCGGCGGTCGCCTCGGGCACCATCGCGGGCTTCGGGCTGGGCTCGTACGAACTGGCCCTGCGCGCCCTCGCGGAGCAGCTCACCACGCGCTGACGTGCGATCATCGGCCCGGCCGCGGACTATGTCCGCCGCCGGGCCGACGTGTAGTGTCCCCGTCGGGAGGTGACCGTGACGCAGTACGCAGGGGGAGGACCAGTGCCTCCGCGACCACTGGCGCCGCCGTACCCGGCCCCGCAGGGCGGCCACCAGCCGCCGCCGTACACCCCGGCCCGGCCGCCGCACCCGGGCGGCCCGCCGCCCGCCGCCGCACCGCCGCAGCCGACCGGCCACTTCGTGCTGCCGACCGGAGCCCCCGTGCAGCTTCCCGCCCACCCGCCGCAGCACCTGCCCACCGGGCCGCTCGCGGTGCTGCTGATCGGCCCGGCCGGTGCGGGCAAGACCACCGTCGCCCGGCACTGGGCCGAGCGCCGGCCGACCGCGACCGCGCACATCAGCCTGGACGACGTCCGGGAGTGGGTGCAGGCCGGGTTCGCCAACCCGCAGTCGGGCTGGAACACCGCCTCCGAGGCGCAGTACCGGCTGGCCCGCCGCACCTGCGGCTTCGCCTGCCGCAACTACCTGGCCAACGGCATCTCCTGCATCATCGACGACGCCGTGTTCCCGGACCGCCCGGCGATCGGGCTCGGCGGCTGGAAGCGGCACATCGGCCCCGGCATGATCCCGGTGGTGCTGCTGCCGGGCCTCGACTCGGTGCTCGCCCGCAACGCCCGGCGCAGCGGCAACCGGCGGCTCAGCGACGAGGAGGTCGCCCGGATCCACGGGCGGATGGCCGGCTGGCGCACCTCCGGCCTGCCGATCATCGACAACTCCCAGCTGGACGTGGCCGCCACGGCCGCCGCGCTGGACCACGCGATCCTGTCCCGGCTGACGGGCCGGCCCGCGGGCTGAGCCGGCCGGCCCAGCTCCCCGGCCCGGCTCCCCGGCCCGGCGGGGTGTGTCGTACCCCGCTGCGAGAATGGACGGGTCGCAACGGATCTGCCGAGGAGCTGACGCCCGTGCCCGAGGGCCACATCATCCACCGCCTGGCCACCGAGAACTTCCGGGTCTTCGGGGCGCGGCCGGTGCGCGTCTCCAGCCCGCAGGGCCGGTTCGCCGAGGGGGCGGCGCTGCTGGACGGCCGTCGGCTGGACGAGGCCGAGGCGCACGGCAAGCACCTCTTCCTCGGGTTCGGCGAGGCGTGGCTGCACATCCACCTGGGCCTGTACGGCGGCTTCACCTTCGGCGAGGGCCCGGCGCCCGAGCCGGTCGGCCTGATCCGGCTGCGGATGGAGTCCGACGACGCGTACGCCGACCTGCGCGGCCCCAACACCTGCGAGCTGCTGACCCCGGCGGAGAAGGCCGCGGTGCACCGCAGGCTCGGCCCGGACCCGCTGCGTGCGGGCGCGGACCCGGTGCCCGCCTGGCAGCGGATCTCGCGCAGCTCCACCACGGTGGCCGCGCTGCTGATGGACCAGAAGGTGCTGGCGGGCGTGGGGAACGTCTACCGCGCCGAGGTGCTGTTCCGGCTCGGCATCAGCCCGCACCGGGCCGGCCGAGACCTGTCCAGGGCGGAGTGGGACGCGATCTGGGCGGACCTGGTGGCCCTCATGCACGAGGGGGCGGGGATCGGCCGGATCGACACCGTCCGTCCGGAGCACACCCCCGAGGCGATGGGCCGCCCGCCGCGGGTGGACGACCACGGCGGCGAGGTCTACGTCTACCGCCGCACCGACCAGCCGTGCCTGGTCTGCGGGACACCGGTGCGCACCGAGGAGCACGCGGCCCGCAACCTCTTCTGGTGCCCGGCCTGCCAGCAGCGCTGACGGCCGGCACCGGCCGGGCCCGCCCGGGGGCGGGCCCGGCGGGCGGGCTACCGGAAGGTCTCCGGCCGGGCCGCGGTGCCGCCCGCGCCGCCGGTCAGGGCGGGCAGCGCGGCTCCCTCGTGCGGTACGGCCTGCGGGAGCGGGCCCGGGCCGCCGGTGAGCGGCAGCCGCACCGAGGAGTGCGCCAGGTCGAGGGTGAGGGCCGGCCGGGTGGACGGCGGGTCGATCAGCCCGTGGTCGGTGCCGGCCACGATCAGGGCCAGCCGGTGCCCGGCGGGCACCACGTGGTCGGTGCCGGCGAGGTCGAAGGTGATCGGGTACGCGGTGCCCGGGGTGAGGGTGAGGGACCGGTCGAGCCCCGCGTAGTGGCCGAGGTCGGCCCAGCCCCGGCTGAAGACCGTGGCGCCGACCTGGGCGGTGTCGGCGGCGGTGTCCAGGAAGCAGGCGCTGTCGCCCGCGGTGCTGTCACCCCAGCAGGAGCGGGTGCCGAGGGTGGTGATGCCCTCGCCCGCGGCCTGGTAGTCGCGGACGGTGGCCGGGCCGAGGTCGACCAGCACCGCGCTCAGCCGGGCGCTGCGGGTGGACGGCTTGACGGTCAGGGTGATCGAGCCGCCGCCGGAGATCCGCAGCGGCTGGGTGAGCGCGCCGGTGGCGAAGACGGTCTTGTCCGGGGTGGAGCGGTCGGCGTCGGCGGCCCAGGCGTTCTCGTCGCGCGCCGGGTCGTCGGTGAAGGCCGCGGTACCGCTGCCCAGGCCGGTGGTGAGGGTGCCGGGGCGAAGGCCGAGGGTGGTGGTCACGGTGCCCGGCGCGGGCCACGTCCGGTCCTGGGTCCACTGGTCGGGGGCCCGCTCGATGTCGGCGGCCGGCCCGTTCTGGACGCCGTTGTCGACGCCCAGCAGGTAGTGGTCGAACCAGGCGTGCAGGGTGTCCACCCACGCCGTCCGGCGGAAGTCGAACGGGTCGACGTGGCCGGTCTGGGAGAGCCAGATCTTGCGCTCCACCCCGTTCTGCGCCAGCGCCGACCACCACTGGGAGAAGTTGATGTCCCGGACGTTCAGGTCCTGCAGCCCGTGCACCAGGAAGACGCTGGCGCGCACCTTGGCGGCGGAGGCGACGTAGTCGCGCTGCTGCCACAGCGGGGTCCAGTTGCCGTTGGCGGGGGAGCCGGCGGCGAGCTGCTTCTGCACGGTCGAGCAGTGCCCGAGGGTGGCCCGGCTCTCCACCGCGGCGGACAGGTCGGCCGGGGTGCCGCTGTAGAGCGGCGCGCCGTCGGAGCGGTAGTAGTCGTACCAGGAGCTGATCGCGGAGATCGGCACCACGGTCCGCAGGCCCGGTACGCCGGTCGCGGCCACGCCGTTGGCGATGGTGCCGTCCCAGGACTTCCCGATCATGCCGACCGAGCCGTCGGTCCAGCCCGCCTTGGCGGTGCCGGTGCCGGTCCGGGAGGTGTAGCCGGCGGCGCGGCCGTTCAGCCAGTCGACCACCGCCTTGGCGGAGGTGATGTCCGAGGGGCCGCCGACGTCGACGCAGCCGTCCGAGCGGTTGGTGCCGGCCAGGTCGACCAGGACCACCGCATAGCCGCGCGGGACGAAGTAGTTGTCGTAGAAGAGCGGGAACTGCACCGGCCCGCCCTGCGCGTCGTAGGTCTTCAGCTGGCTCTCGTTGCCGCGCCCGCAGCAGGAGTAGTACGGGCTGGCGTCCATGATGACCGGGACCTTGAGGCCGGCCGCGGCCGGCTCGCGCGGGCGGACGATGTCGGCGGCGACCCGGTCGGTGCGGCCGTTGCCGTCACCGTCGAGCCCGGTGTCGACCCAGACGGTCTCCCGGACGGCGTCGGCGTAGGAGTAGACGGGCTGGCTGGCACCGCTGCGGACGGTGCCGCCGGTGCTCGCGTGCGCGGCGGCCGGGCCCAGCGCGGCGGCGGCGAGGAGCGCGAGCAGGGCGGTGAGGAGGGCGGACAGGCGCTTTCGGCTGGTTGTCACAGGTTTTGACGGTAGTCGTGGATCCGGCTGCGCCAGAAGTCTTTTGACGTGTCGTCGACAAGATTTTACGAGCGGCGGAGGAGGGGTCGCGCCCTCTTGACCCGGCCATGCCATGGACTGGAGGATGCCTCGACCGCCAGGCAGCGAGGAGAGGCACCCCGATGGCCGTTCGTCCCCTGTACCGGCGCGCGGCACGGCTGTTGGCCGCCGTGCTCGCGCTCGCCGCCACCCTGCTGGCGGCCGGCCCGGCCAGCGCCGACTTCGGCACCGACTACCACGACCCGTTCAGCGTCGCCAAGCCGTTGACCAGGCCGGACACCCGCTCCTGCACCGTCGAGACGATGCACGACCAGCCGTTCAGCAACGGCTACGGCAACCCGCCGGACACCCCGTACACCGTCACCCTCACCCCGCCCGCGGCCTGCCGGGGGCCCTGGTCCGCCGTGGTGCTCGACCTGCACGGGCGGGTGGCCGGCCGGCAGTTCGACCGGCTGTTCACGGTGCGGATCGGCGGGGTCCAGGTGCTGCTCTCCTCCACCCCGGAACCCTCCGCCGACGGCATCGAGTGGAGCGTGGAGCGCGACGTCACCCGCTACGCGCCGCTCCTCGACCGCCCGCAGCCCTTCGCCCTCGACCTCGCCAACGTCACGGACGCCACCTACACCGGCGTCTTCCGGATCACCGCGAGCCTCACCTTCTACACCGCCTCCCCCCGGCACCCGGCCGCCGCCACCGCCGACCGGCTGCTCACCACCGGCCCGTTCGGCCTCACCGGCGCCGCGCCGTCCGCCGCCGTGCCGCTGGTCTTCCCGCAGAACCTGGAACGCCTCACCGCCGAGGTCTACACCCGCGGCGGCGGCGCCTGCGAGGAGTTCGCCTACGCCTCCGCGCCCGACGCGTACGTCAGCGCCAACCCCGGCCTCGGCCTGTGCGGGAAGGGCCCGTTCCGGGAGCTTCGGCTGTCGGTGGACGGCCGCAGCGCGGGCGCCGTCTGGCCGTACCCGGTGATCTACACCGGCGGCTGGGACCCGCTGCTGTGGCGGCCCACCCCCGGCATCGCCGCCTTCGACCTGCCCGGCTACCGGCTCGACCTGACCCCGTACGTCGGACTGCTGCTCGACGGCCGCCCGCACAGCATCGGCATCGCCGTCAACGCGGCCGAGAGCCAGAGCAACGACCTGTGGACCGGCCAGATCAACCTGTTCGCCACCGTCGACCACGGCCGGGCCCGCACCGAGGGGCGGCTCATCGACCACCGGGTCGCCCCCGAGGCCGCCGTCACCACCGCCCTCACCGACCAGGGCGGCGGCAGCGGCCACTGGACGGTCACCGCCACCCGGCACGACACGGCCACCGGCTGGGTGCAGACCTCGCACGGCCGGGTCAGCACCGAGGTCCGGGACGACCTGGCCTTCTCCTCGGACGAGCAACTCGCCTCCGGTGGGAACGAGTTGACCCTGCGCAACCGGACCGACCTGACCCGCGCCGTCACCACCCGGGCCGGTCTCGGCCCCGCCCTCACCCGCACCGCCCACGAGAGCGACCCGCTGGACGTCGGCTACCACTACGTCCGGGACGCGGCCGGCAACACCGACCAGCGGACCACCATGACACTCGGCCGCCACCAGGAGGACGGTCTGCGCCTCGGCCCGCTCACCCTGGCCCGCAGCACCGTCGACCACACCTACGCCCCCACCGCCCACCGCCACGACGGCGACACCACCGTCCGCACCGCCGAGGCGACCGAGGACTACCGCTCCACCGGGCCCGACGGCCCCTACCACCGCAGCGCCGCCACCCGGGACGGGTGGCCGGTGCCCTGAAGTCGCCCTGTACGGCCTTCGCCCGCGGTGCGTGGCCGGCCCGTCTCCCCGGGCCGGCCACGCACCTGCGGTCAGCCCCGGGGGAGGACCAGGGACTGGACCTCCGGCAGGTGACGCCAGTCGCTGGAAACCACGGAGGCGTGGGCGGCGGCGAGCTGGACGGACCGGGCGCGGGCCTGGTCGGCGGTCGGGTCGGTGCCGCTGATCGCCGGGGCGACGTTCTGGGCGTCCGTCATCACCAGCAGGTAGTGGCGGCTGTCGTACCAGGAGGTGTCGATCCCGTTCAGATAGGCGGCCGCGTCGCCGTCGAACAGGACGAACCACGGCCGGATCGCGCTCTCGTAGCGGGTGCGCGGGTCGGCCGCCGCGGCGCCGTGCACGGCCGGGAAGATCTGCGCCTGCCCGAGCTTCCCGGCGGCCGCCAGGTCGCGCAGGTAGCGGCCGTACTCGACGTCGGTGTGCAGGGTGTCGAAGGGGTTGCTCTCCTCGACGGTGCCGGGGATCACCTCGACCACCGCCCGGCCGGCCAGCGCGGCCCGGCTCGGCCAGTTCCCGGCCCGGGCCGCGTCGTCGAGGGTGGCGTACGAGCCGCCGGGCCCGGCCAGCAGGTCGGCGGGCCGGTAGGCGGCGGCGCCCAGGTGGGCGGCTATCAGGGCGTCCAGCTCCTTGGGGCCCATGCCGCGGTTGGCGGCGAAACCGCCCTTGAGCTCCAGCTTGACCACCAGCGGGCCGGCGGTGGGGTGGGCGGCGAGCCAGACCCGGATGTCGTCGAAGCAGGACTCCAGGTTCTTGTTGGCGCCGCCGCTGTAGAGCTGGGCGGCGGAGCTCGCGTTGACGCAGTTGTTGCTGTTGCCGAGCGGGTTGGAGTGGCTGACCTTCCACTCCTTGGTGATGGTGTCCGTCCAGGCGTCCAGCTCGATCATGCCGGTGCCCGTGTCGAGCGCCTGGGCCAGGTACGAGAAGGCCGCCGGGTCATAGGTGTTGTGCAGGCCGACGGTGGTGGCGGAGCCGAACGGGAGGTCGCCGGTGCCGGTGGCCGACGCCTGCGGGGCGGGGATCAGGGCGGCGGCCGACAGCGCCAGCACGGCGGCGGCGAGGGTGCGACGGACGGTCAAGGTTCCTCCTGGGCGGGGGATGCCGGGGTTCGGTGGGACCAGCGTCGACCATTCGAGCGCACGGAAGGTGACATGACAAGGAACTGGCGGATGCTTCGGGGTGAGCGTCCGCCGCCGCCGGGCTCCCGCGGTCGCCGGGGGTCGCCGCGGACGGGTGGCGGGTGCCGGTGCGGGCGGACCGCGGGTGCCGGATTGAGTCAACCAGTGGTCTGGACCACAGCCCTGACGGAGGGTTAGTGTTCCTGCTCGGGCGCCACGTCGAAGCGGCGGACTCCGTGCCCGATCCTGCTGCCGGCCAATCCGACGGGACCCGTCTGTGATCGACATCGTGGTGGTGCTCCGGGCTGAGGACGCGGTCCTCGACTTCCTCTCCGTGCTGGCCGACCCCGGCGGGGCGCAGACCGAGGTGGTCGTCGCCGGATCCGGCACGGTGCTCACCCTCCCCGCCGGCGCCCCGCCCGCCGAACGGCTGGCCCTGCTGGGCCCGTTGGTCGGTCCGGCCGGCCCGGCCGATGCGCCGTCGGGGCCCGGACCGGACGCCGCCGCCCTGATCGCCCGGGCCGGGGCCGGCCGTCCCGCCCGGATCTGGACCCACTCCCCGGCCGACAACCGCCGCAGCCGCGGCACCCTCGGCCGGTCGGTCGCCCGGGCGGCGGCGGGCGCCGCACTGCCGGTACGGCACGCCGTGGGCTACTCGCCGTACCTGCAGTTCGTCAGCGACCTCGACCACCCGCTGAGCCGCGAACTCGTGTCGGCCAAGCTGGAGTTCGTCAACCGCTGGTGCGCCCACCTGCTGGCCTGCGACCACCCGCAGCACATGCTCCGCACCGCCCGGGTCCCGTCCGCCGAGCGCTTCTTCGAGGCCGACGAGGAGGAACGCGACCGGCTGTTCGCCCTGCTCGCCAGCCTCGACGACGAAGCGGCCTCGGTCGCCGACCCCTGGGAGTTCGACTCCTCCCGGTACGAGGCCGACCGGCTCGACGCCGCCGCCGCCTGGATCGCCCGCCACTGCCCGCCGCAGTCCGGGCAACTGGTCGAAGTGGGCGCCTGCGAAGGGGCGTTGACCCGAAGGCTGGCCGCAGCCGGGCACCAGGTGCTGGCCACCGAGCCCAATCCGCGGTTCCGCACCCGCCTCGCCGCCGCACTCGCCGGCACCCCCGCGGTCCGGATCGGCGACGCCGACCTCGCCGCACTGACCGGACCGGACGCCCCGGCCTCCCCGGCCCATCTGCTGATCGAGATGCTCTACTACGGCCAGGACCTCGACCTGATCGACCGGCTGCCCACCGAACGGGTCCTGGTGGCCCTGGAACCCGCGACGCTGGACGCCCGGCTGCGCCCGTGGCTGGCGGGCTCGCGGAACTGGCGGGCCGCCGAGGAGACCGAACTGGTCGGCCCCCGGCTGGAGCCGGTCTGCGGCGGCCGCGCCTACCTCAGCAAGCGCGGCAGCACGGGCGTCCTGCTGCGCCGAACCCGAGGCTGACCCCGGGGCTCCCGCCCGTTCCCCCTCGCCCGATCCCGGCGCCCGATCCCGTCGCCCGTTCCCCGTACCGACCGCTCCGACCGCCGCCGGTAGTCCTGACCCCACCGACCCGACAGGTCCCAGGAAGGCACCGCACCGCCATGCCCCACCGCACCGCCACCGCCCTCGCGGCGCTCGTCAACTCCTGCCTGCTGCCCGCGTACGCCGGCCGCACACCCGCCGACTGGATCCTGCGGGCCGCCGACGAGGGCCTGGCCGGCGTCGCCCTGTTCGGCACCAACCTGCTCGACGCCCGGGGCCCGCTGCGCGAGGACATCACCGACCGCCTCCGCGCGGTCCGGCCCGACCTCCTGATCGCACTGGACGAGGAGGGCGGGGACGTCACCCGCCTCGACTACCTCACCGGCAGCGCCTACCCGGGCAACCACGCGCTCGGCACCGTCGACGACCCAGAGTTGACCACCCTGGTCGCCGCCGCCATCGCCGCCGACCTGGCCGCCGCCGGTGTCAACCTCTGCCTGGCACCGTGCGCGGACGTCAACTCGCGCCCGGACAACCCGATCATCGGCGTCCGCTCGTTCGGCGCCGAACCCGCACTGGTCGCCCGGCACACCGCCGCCTTCGTGGCAGGCCTGCAGCGCCACGGCATCGCCGCCACCCTCAAGCACTTCCCCGGCCACGGCGACACCCGGACCGACTCGCACACCGCCCTGCCCGACGTCGACCGCGACCGCGACCAACTGGCCGCACTCGACCTGCCGCCGTTCGCCGCGGGTATCGCCGCGGGCGCCAAGCTCGTGATGACCGGCCACATCCGGCTGCCCAGGATCGACCAGCTGCCCGCCACGTTCAGCCACTCGGTCCTGACCGGCCTGCTGCGGGAAGAGCTCGGCTTCGACGGGGTGATCGTCACGGACGCCCTGGACATGGCCCCGATCGTGGACCGCTGGGGCTTCGGCGGAGCCGCGGCGGCCGCCCTGGCCGCCGGAGCCGACCTGGTCCTGCTCGGCTCCCCGGACGCCGAGAAGCTGCTCCCAGAGATCCATCACGAGGTCGAACTCGCCCTCCGGGAGGGCCGGTTGACCGAACAGCGGCTCGCCGAGGCCGCCGCCCGGGTCGCCGCCCTGCGCGTCTGGGCGCGGCCCGCGGCCACCCCGCCCCGGCCGGACCCCGCCGTGGGCCTGGCCGCCGCCCGCCGGGCACTCACCGCGTACGGGCTGACGCCGCCCGGCGCGCCCCGGACCGTCCACACCGTCCGGCTCGGCGCCACCGCCAACCTCGCGGTCGGCGAGGCCCCCTGGGGGCCGGCCGGACCGCTGGCCGCGCTCGGAGCCCTCGCGGGCAGCACGGAGGTGGAACCCGGCACCGACCCGGCGGAGATCCCGCTGCCCGGCGGCCCGCTCGTGGTCGCCGTCCGCGACGCCCACCGCGACCCCTGGCAGCGGGACACCCTGCGGGCGCTGCGGGCCCGCCGCCCCGACCTGGTCACGGTCGAGTTCGGGCTGGCCGCGCAGGACCCGGCCCCGGACGGCCCGACCCTGCTGACGAGAGGCGCCGGTCTCGCCAACGCCACCGCCGCCGCCGAGTACCTGTCCGGCCGCAGCTGGCAGGGCCCGCTGCGATCCGGCCGGGCCTGAGCCGTGACCGGGGTGCCCGGGGGAGCCGGCGACGCCGACGCGCACGCCGGGTTCGACCACTACGTCGGCCTCGGCTACCACTGCGAGTCCACCTACCAGCTGCGCCGGATCACCGGCGACGACCGGGCGCACTTCTTCGACTGGCTGGACCTGGAGTTCGACTCCGTCGTGGAGACGGTCGCCGCCGGCTTCGCCAACGTCCTGCGCCCCGGCCTGGTCGAGCCTTTCGACGAGGGACGCTGCGCGCTCGACCGGGGCAGCGACATCCGCTTCTTCCACGACTTCCACCCGGCCGGGCCCGGACCGCTCACCCAGGCCGACATCGACCGCCAACTACCGGAGGTGCGAGCCAAGTTCGCCGCTCTCGCGAACCGCTGGCGCAGCCTGGCCGGGTCCACCCGCCGGGTGCTCTACGTCCACCACGACGCCTTCGACGAACTGGCCGCCGCCGACCTGCGCCGCCTGCGCGCCGTACTCGCCGCCGAACACCCCGGCCACCGCTTCGCCCTCCTCTGGCTGCGCCGCACCCCGCCCCCGGACGCCGACCGGCTCCCGCCCGGCATCGCCTGGGACACCGTCGCGGCGGCGCCGGGGCGCTGGCAGGGCGACGACACCGAGTGGGACCGCGCCCTCGCCACGCACCGCGCGATTCCGGAAGGCATCTCTTCCTGATGGGGTCACCCCAAGGGGCGCGGGGAACTGCGCGATTCCGGAAGGCCACCCACCCGCACCCGGGGTCCGGGGGCCGGATGCACCTCGGTAGCCGCCGCCGGCCCGGGCACCGTCTCCTGATGGGGCACCCCAAGGGGCGCGGGGAACTGCGCGATTCCGGAAGGCCACCCACCCGCACCCCGGTTCCGGCAGCCGGTTGCACCTCGCCACCCGTCGATCCCCGACCCGCCTCCCGCCGCGCGCGGCTTCCCCGCGCCCCTGCCCCGGTAGCCGCCCCAGCCGCGCAGCAGCTCGGCCCACGCCCCGTAACCCCCGGAGACCAGCACCCGTGAACCCCCCTGCCTGGCGTACCGTCGTCCTGTCCCCGCACTTCGACGACGCCGCCCTCTCCCTGGCCGGCCTGATACCCGAACTCCCGGGCCCGGTGGCCGTGGTGACCGTCTTCGGCGGCGCCCCGGCCGCGGACCGGCCGGTCTCCTGGTGGGACTCCGCCTGCGGTTTCTCCACCGCCCAGGAGGCGTACCGCTCCCGCCGGGCCGAGGACGCCCGCGCCTGCCGGCTGCTCGGCGCCGACCAGGTGGTCCTGGACCACCCGGACGGGCCGTACGCGGACGGCACCGAACCCACCGGGGTCGACCGCCTCCTGGCCGACCTGCCCTCCGGCGCGACCGTCCTGGTCCCGGTCGGGTCGAACCAGCCCGACCACCAGCGGGTCCGGGACCGGGCGCTGGCCGCCCTCGCCGCCCTCGGCGCGCCACCGCCGCTCGTCTACGCCGACCTCCCGTACACCGGCCACCTCCCGGAGTGGGGTACCGACGAGGCCGACCGGGCGCTCGCCCGCAGCCCGATGTGCGGCCTCGCCTATCAGGACCTCAGGCTCACCCACCGCACGGCGGTCCGGCACGACCTGCGCCTGACCGACGAGCAGTGGGCCGCCAAGCGCGAGGCCGTGCTCTGCCACGCCTCCCAGCTGGCCCCGCTCGCGGCCGACCACGGCAGCCTGCTGGCCCGTACCGGCCCGCTGCGCGCCGAGCTGGTCTGGTCGCTGGAGGTGCCGGCATGAGCGGGCCCGCGCGGATCCTCACCGCCCGCGGCCTGGTGAAGGAGTTCCGCCGGGGCCGGGCCGTCGACGGGGTGGACCTCACCGTGCACGCGGGGGAGCGGGTCGGCCTGCTCGGGCCCAACGGCGCGGGCAAGACCACCACACTGCTGATGTGCCTCGGCGCCGTCGAACCGGACGGCGGCACCGTCGACATCCTCGGCCACCGGCTGCCCGCCGCCCGCTCGGCCGCGATGCAGGCGGTCGGGTTCGTGGCCGGATACCTCCCGCTCCCTGACCGCCTGCGGGTCCGGGAGTACCTGCGGCTCTACGCTGACCTGTACGGCCTGCGGCGCACCGGGGCGGCCGTCGACGCGGCCCTGGAACGGTTCGGCCTGACCCGGCTGGCCGCCGCGATCGGCACCGAACTCTCCAGCGGCCAGCGCACTCTGGTCGGCATCGCCAAGGCGGCCCTGCATGCCCCGGCGCTGCTTGTCCTGGACGAGCCGACCGCCTCGCTCGACCCCGACATCGCCCTGCGGGTGCGCACCGCGCTGCTCGAGCTCTCGACCGGGCACGGCACCGCGCTGCTGGTCACCAGCCACGACATGGTGGAGGTCGAACGGCTCTGCCCGCGCGTGGTGTTCCTCGCCGCCGGCCGGGTCGTGGCCGACGGTGCGCCCACCGAGATCGCCCGCCGCTACCGGCGCGCCGACCTGGAGGGCGTCTTCCTGCACCTCGCCGCCGAACGCGACGCCGCGGCCGGCGGCCGGGACCTCGCCGCCGGCCGGCCGCGGGGGAGCGCCGCATGACCGCCGCAGTGCCCCAGTTCCCCGCCCCCGCCCCCGCCGCCGCCCCGGCTCCCGCGGCGGCCCGCCGCCCGCCCGCCCAGGCGTCCCTGTACCGGATCCGCGCCGTCGCCCGCCGTCACTGGCTGGTGCTGCGCCGCAGCCCGCACCGCTTCTTCGACGTCCTGGTGTGGCCGGTCGTCGACACCCTGCTCTACGGCTCGATCGGGTTGTTCGCGGCGGGCACCGCCGACCCGGCCACCGGGCCCGGGGCCGAGCTCGCGGTGTTCCTGCTCAGCGGGACCGTGCTGTGGCACCTGGTGCACCAGACCCAGATCTCGCTGGCCACCGGTTTCCTGGAGGAGACCTGGTCGCGCAACGTCCTCGGTCTGCTCACCACCCCGCTGAAGGGCTGGGAGTACCTCGCCGGGGTCGGCCTGTTCGCCCTGCTGCGGACGGCGCTGAGCACCACCGCCGTCGCCGGGCTGGCGTTCGCCGCCTACGCCTTCGACGTCACCGCGCTCGGCCTCGGGCTGGTCCCGGTCGCCGCGCTGCTGCTCGCCTGCGGCTGGGCGGTCGCGCTGACCGTGGTCGGCCTGGTCCTGCGGTACGGCAGCGGTGCCGAGGCGCTGGTCTGGGGCGCGCTGTCGGTGGTCATGCCGCTGTCCGGCGTCTTCTACCCGGTGGCCACCCTGCCGGCGCCGCTGCGCCCGGTCGCCGAGGTGCTGCCGACCACCCACGTGTTCGCGGCGGGCCGCGCCCTCGCGGCCGGACACGCCATGCCCTGGCGGGAGTTGGCGCTGGCGGCCGGCGGGACGGCGGTGGTGCTGGCGGCCGGACTCCTCGCACTCGGCCGGCTGCTCCGCTCGTTCCGCCGCCGCGGCCTGGTCACCCGCTACTCCTGACGTACGCCGTGCGGCCTGACGTACGCCGTGCGGGCCCCGGGCCGATTTCCCCGGGCCTACCCGCCGGCCGCGAGCAGCAGGGTGCCGAGGACCGCGAGTCCCGCGCCGAGCAGCTGGACCCGCAGCAGCCGCTCCTTGAGCAGCCCGCGCGCCATCAGCGCGGTGACCACGGGATACAGCGAGGCCAGCACCGCCGCCACCGCCTGCGAGCCGGCGTTGGCGGCGGTGGCGTACATCCCGTTGGCGGCGACGTCGGCCAGGCCCACGGCGGCGAGTACGGGCAGACTGCGGGCGGCGGCCGCCAGCCGGGCGGGCCGCCGCCGGGAGGCGCGCAGCAGCAGGCAGCCACCGACCAGCGCGTTGCAGCCGCGCAGGACGAACAGGGTGAGCAGCAGTCCGGCGCCGCCCGCGGCGTGGGCGGTCAGGGTGAGGACGGTGCCGAAGCCGAGTGCCGCGCCGAGGGCCAGCAGGACGGCCCGGCGGCCGACCGCCTGCCCGCCGCGTTTCGGGCCGCCGGCCAGGGCCACCCCGGCGACGGCCACGGCGATGCCCGCGCTCTGGGCGAGCCCGGGCCGTTCGCCGAGCGCCAGCCCGACGCCGACCGGTACCGCCACCCCGACGGTGGCCAGCGGCGAGACCACGCCCATCGGCCCGAGCGCCAGCGCGCGGTAGAACGCCAGCAGCGCGAACGGTCCGACCACGCCGCCCGCCACCGCGAACCAGAGCACCGCCGAGCCGCCGGACCAGCCGCCGGTGGCCGTCACCGCCACCGCGAGCAGGGTGGCGGCGGCGCTCTGCGACACGACCACCACCGTCAGGGCGGGCAGCCGCCGGGTGATCGCGCCGCCGCCGTAGTCCGCCACGCCCCACAGCAGGCTGGCGGTGAGCGCGAACACGGCGCTCATCCGGTCGTCCCGTTCGGCACGGCGGCCTCCGCGGCTCGGTGGTGCTGGGCTCGGCACGGTCGCGCCGGGCCGGGCGGTACCCGGGGCGCGGGGGCGTGCCGGGCTGCCCGGCGTGGGCGGGCCCGGAGCGGGAGCGTAGTTGAGCCCGGTGGACCACGGCATCGATTTCCGGTCAACAAGGCTCCGCCCAGGGAGAGTTGACCAATTCCCGGCCGGTCCCGCGGCCGCTCCCGGCCGCCTGCCCCCGAACAGCGGACTGCCCCGCCACCCGGGGTGCGGGTGGCGGGGCAGCCGGCTGCCCGGTCAGGACAGGCCGTAGCGGCGCCGGTAGAGCTCGACCCGTCCGGCGGTGTCCAGCACCCGGGCCTTGCCGGTGTACACCGGGTGGGTGGCCGAGGAGGTCTCGACGTCGACGACGGGGTAGCTGCGGCCGTCCTCCCACTCGACGGTCCGGTCGCTGCTGAGCGTCGAGCGGGTGAGGAAGGCGAACTCGCCGGTGCGGTCGCGGAAGACCACGGGGCGGTACTCGGGGTGGATGGCGTGCTTCATCTCTCGCATCTCCTCTGCTGGCGTACGGGTGTGCTGCCGGGCGGGTCCCGCCGCGCGGGGCCGGGTCAGCGCTGTTCGCGGAAGACCACGTGCGCCCCGGCGACCGGGTCGAACTTGCGGATCTCCAGCCGGTCCGGGTCGTTGCGGCGGCTCTTGCGGGTCACGTAGGTGTAGCCGGTGCCGGCCGTCGACCGCAGGGTGACGATCGGGCGCAGGTCGCTGCGGGCCATCGGATCCTCCTCAAGGTGGCAATGGAAGTCATTGTCATGGCATCACAACCGGCACCCCCGGGGATTCATTCCCGGTCCGCCGCGTGGACCCGGAACTCCTTCGGCGGGGCGCTATGCACTCGGTGTATACCTGCGGGGTATAGTCGCCGTCATGTCACTCGGACACACCATCCTCGGGCTCCTCGAGTCCCACCCCAGCCACGGCTACGACCTCAAACGCGCCTACGACGACAGGTTCGGCCGCACCCGCTCGCTCGCCTACGGCCAGGTCTACTCGACCCTGTCGCGGCTGCTGAAGAACGGCCTGGTCGAGGTCGAGGGCGTGGAGCCCGGCGACGGCCCCGAGCGCAAGCGGTACGCCATCACCGAGGCGGGCGTGACCGACGTCGCCGACTGGCTCGCCCGGCCGGAGAGCCCGGAGCCGTACCTGCAGAACACCCTGTACACCAAGGTCGTGCTGGCCGTGCTGACCGGCCGCCGGCCGTACGAGGTGCTGGACGTGCAGCGCGCCGAGCACCTGCGGCAGATGCGTGAGCTGACCCGCCGCAAGGCCACCGGGGACCTCGCCGACCAGCTGATCTGCGACCACGCGCTGTTCCACCTGGAGGCGGACCTGCGCTGGCTGGAGCTGACCGGCGCCCGCCTGGACGAGCTGGCCCGGGAGGTGGGCGAGCGATGAGCGTCTCACCCGTCGAAGCCGCCGACGAACACACCGACGAACTCGCCGACCACCGCGCCGACCACCGCTCCGGGCCCGCCGAGCAGCCCCCGGGCCGCCCCGGCGCGCTGCTCACCGCCACCGGCCTGGTCAAGAGGTACGGACCGACCAGCGCACTGGACGGCGTCACCCTCTCCCTGATGCCGGGCGAACTGCTCGCCGTGATGGGCGCGTCCGGCTCCGGGAAGTCCACCCTGCTGCAGTGCCTGGCCGGGATCGTCCGCCCGGACGCGGGGACGGTCACCTACCGCGGCCAGGACCTCGCCGACCTCTCGGACTCCCGGCTGAGCGCGCTGCGCCGCACCGACTTCGGCTTCCTGTTCCAGTTCGGCCAGCTCGTCCCCGAACTGTCCTGCCTGGAGAACGTCGCGCTGCCGCTGCGGCTGAACGGCGTGCGCCGCCGGGTGGCCGAGGCGCACGCCCGGACCTGGCTCGACCAGCTGGAGGTCGGCGACACCGCCGCCCAGCGGCCCGGCGAGATATCCGGCGGCCAGGGCCAGCGGGTGGCGGTCGCCCGGGCGCTGGTCACCGCCCCGCGGGTGGTCTTCGCCGACGAGCCGACCGGCGCGCTCGACTCGCTCAACGGCGAGCGCGTGCTGCAACTGCTGCGGGCCGCCGTCCAGGAGTCCGGTGCCGCCGTGGTGCTGGTCACCCACGAACCCCGGGTCGCCGCCTACACCGACCGCGAGGTGGTCCTGCGCGACGGCCGCACCGGCGGCCGGGAGGCGCGCCGGTGACCCGCCGATCGCCCGCCCCGGGGCCCGCCGTGGCCGGGCCCCTCCTCGGACTTGCCGCCGTCATGGTGCTGGTCGCCACCGCCCTCCTGGCCGGCGGACCGGCACCCGGCCGCGCCACCGCACCCGACCGCGCCACCGCACCCGTCCCCGCCGCCGGCGGCCCCCGATCCCAGGAGAGGGCACCGTGAACCAGCCCGCCCCGCCCGCCCCCACCGACCGGCCGGCCCCGACCGTACGGCTGCGCCGCCTGGGCCAGGTCGGCATCGGACTGCGGCTCGCCTTCACCGGCGGCCGGGGCAGCCTGGCCCGTACCCTGCTGACCGCCGTCGGCGTCGGCCTCGGCGTCGCCACGCTGCTCTTCGCGTCCTCGTTCCAGACCATGAAGCACCACCGCGACGACCGGATCCACGCCCTGGTCGACACCATGCACGCCGACGACGGCCTCGCCGCCGGCCCCGGCACCCTCCTGCTGGTCGACGCCTCCACCACCTACCACGGCGCCGAGGTGCGCGGCCGGATCGTGCAGCCGGAGGGCCCGCGGGCCCCGCTGCCCCCCGGTCTGACCGCCTTTCCGGCACCGGGCACGATGGCCGTCTCCCCGGCCCTGGCCGAGCTGCTCGGCTCCCCGGACGGCCGGCTGCTCGAGGAGCGGATCGGTCACCCGGTTGCCGGGCGGATCGCCGACCGCGGCCTGGTCGGCCCCGGCGACCTCTCCTTCGTCCTCGGCGCCGACGACCTGAGCCCCGAGCGGGGCGCCGTCCGGATCGACTCCATCGGCGACTCCTACCCGCCGCGCGAACTGGAGCCCGAACTGGTCCTGCTCAGCGTGACCGGCATCGTGGTGCTGCTGACCCCGGTCGTGGTGTTCGTCGCCGCGGCGACCCGGTTCGGCGGGGAGGCCCGCGACCGCAGGCTGGCCGCGCTGCGGCTGGTCGGCGCCGACCGCGCGATGACCGCCCGGATCGCGGCCGGGGAGGCGCTGGCCGGTGCGCTGACCGGGCTGGCGGTCGGCTGGCTGCTCTTCCTGCTGGCCGGGCACCTCGCGGAGTCGGTGACCATCGAGGGCCTCAGCGTCTTCGCGGCGGACATCGACCCCGACCCGTGGCAGGCGGCCACCGTGATGGCGGCCGTGCCGCTGCTCGCGGTCGCGGCCGCACTGCTCGCCATGCGGCGGATCACCGCGGAGCCCCTCGGCGTGGTGCGCGGCAGCGACCGGACCCGCCGCCGGCTGTGGTGGCGCCTGGCCCTGCCCGTCACCGGGGGCCTGCTGCTCTCCCAGACCTCGCCCGGGGTCGACCTCGGTGCCTCGCCGTTCGACCTGGCGGTCGTGGTGGCCGGGCTGGTGCTGCTGCTCAGCGGTGTCGCCGCGGTGCTCCCGGCGCTGCTCGAACTGACCGTCCGCGACCTGTCGTTCGGGCCGCCGTCGGTGCAACTGGCGCTGGGCCGCCTGCGGCTCGGCGGCGGCGCGGCCGCCCGGGCCACGTCCGGCACGCTGGTCGCGGTCGCGGGCGCCGTCGTGCTGCAGAGCCTGTTCGGGGCCATCGCCGCGCAGCACCGGGCCCGCTACGCGGACGCCGACGGGCCGCGCGCCGGGGCAGTCCAGGCCCGGGCCACCTTCCCCGGCGCCGACGGGTCCGCGGCGGAGTTGGCCGCCCGGCTGCGGGTCGGCGACGGTGCCCGCTCCGCCGTCGGCTACCTCCCGGTCTACCTGCGCGGCGCCGCCCGGGACCCGAACCGGACCTCCCTGGCGCTGGTCGGCTCCTGCGCCGACCTCAAGGCGCTCGCCGAGCTGCCCTCCTGCACCGACGGCGACGGCTTCCTGCTCACCGGGACGGGCCCGGCGGCCGCCGCCGGTCCCGGGCTGCGGCCCGGCGCCGAGGTGACGGCGGACCGGGCGGCCGCCGACGGCTCCGCACTGCTCTGGCGGCTCCCGGCGGCGCTCCTGCCCGCGGTGGAGCGTCCGCTCTCCCCGGCCGACGGCCCGGCCGGGGACCTGCTGCTCACGCCCGCCGCCGTCCCCGCCGCCCTGACGGCCGGCCAGGACGCCCGGGTCGACCTGGAGCTCGACACCGCCGTGCCGGACGCCCGCGAGGTCCTGCGCACCGCCGTCCAGCGGATCGACCCGCAGGCCAGGCTGCTGCTGTCCGACGAACGGGCCTTCGGCCAGGACCGTGCCTTCGACGGCGTCCGCCGGTCGCTCACCGCCGCCGTGGTGGCCACCCTGGTGCTCATCGCGCTGAGCATGCTGGTGAGCCTGCTGGAGCAACTGCGCGAACGCCGCCGGTCGCTGGCCTGCCTGCTGGCCTTCGGCACACCGCGGCGCACGCTCGGCCTGTCGCTGCTGTGGCAGAGCGCGCTGCCGACCGGGATCGGCCTACTGCTGGCGGTCGGCCTCGGCAGCGCCGTCGGCCGGATGCTGCTGCACCTGGCCGGTCTGCCGCCGCGGATCGCCTGGGACGGGGTCCTCGCCATGGCGGGCGCCGCCGCGGCCGGCGTTCTGGGCGTCACCGCGCTCACCCTCCCGGTGCTGCGGCGGACCACCGCGACGGGCGCCCTGCGGCACGAGTAGCGCCGCCCCCCGGCCCGGGCCGGGCCCCGGCCGAGCGTGCTCGACGGGCGCCCGGCCGCCCGGCTCCGTACGCTCGACCCATGTCCGATGCGCACGCGGCCCGACGGGAACGCCTCCGGGAGTACTGCAGTGCCTCCGGCGCCGATGCCGCACTGATCACCCGCGCCGCCAACGTCCGCTACCTCACCGGCTGCCCGCCGTGCGGTGCGAGCCTGCTGCTCACCCGGGACCGGGTGCTGCTGGCCGTACCGGACGACCTGCCGCCGGACGACAGCGGTGAGCACCTGATCGACGAGGACGTCGCCCGGCTGCCGGTGCTGTCGCAGACCGACACGGCGCCGGCCCTCGCCGAGGCGGCGGTCCGGCTGAAGGTCGGCGACCTGGCGGTGGAGGAGCACGACCTCACGGTCAGCCGCCACCACACCCTGGCGCAGACCGCGGCCGGGGTCCGCCTGCTCGACCTCGACCTCGCGGTCGAGCGGCTGCGGGTGGTCAAGGACGAGCACGAGATCGCCGACCTGCGGATCGCCGCCGAGATCGCCGACCAGGCGCTCGGCGAGCTGCTGGAGTCGATCCTGGTCGGCCGGACCGAACGGCACCTGGCGATGGAGCTGGAGCGCCGCATGATCGACCACGGTGCGGACCGGGCCGCCTTCCCGGTCTCGGTCGGTACCGGCGCGCACTCCGGGCTGGAGCACCACCAGCCGACCGACCACCGGGTCGAGGAGGGCGACTTCCTCACCGTGGTGCTCGGCGCGCAGTACCGCGGGTACGGGATCTGCACCGCCCGGACCTTCGTGATCGGCGCGGCCCCGGCGCCCTGGCAGGTGGAACTGCACCGGCTGGTGTTCCACGCCCAGCGGGCGGGCCGGGAGGCGCTGGGGCCGGGCGTGCCGCAGCACGTGCCGGACGACGCGGCCCGTTCGATCCTCCAGGCGGCCGGTCACGCCGAACGCGCCGCGCATCCGGTCGGACACGGAATCGGCCTGGAGATCCGGGAGGCGCCGCGTCTGGGCCCCGCCGACATGGGTAAACTGGACAGTCGCGTGCCGGTCACCGTCGGTCCGGGGGTCCATCTCCCGGGCAAGGGCGGGGTCCGGATCGAGGACACGCTCGTGGTGCGCCCCCCTGAGGAGGGCGGGCCCGAGCTGCTCACCATAACGACCAAGGAGCTCCTCGCCCTGTAGTCGGCGGCCCAGGCCACGGACGGCGGGACGCGTCCCTTCTTGGTTCCTTGACAGCTATATCCAGGAGTTAGTGCGCCCGTGGCTTCCACGAACGATCTCAAGAACGGCATGGTCCTCAAGCTTGACGGCGGCAAGCTCTGGTCCGTCGTCGAGTTCCAGCACGTCAAGCCCGGCAAGGGCCCGGCCTTCGTGCGCACCAAGCTGAAGGAGGTCCTGACCGGCAAGGTCGTCGACAAGACCTTCAACGCGGGCACCAAGGTGGAGACCGCCAACGTCGACAAGCGCGGCATGCAGTTCTCCTACAAGGACGGCGAGCAGTTCGTGTTCATGGACACGGACACCTACGACCAGCTCCCGATCGACCCCGCGGTCGTCGGCGACGCCGCCAAGTACCTGCTGGAGGGCTTCGAGGCCCTGGTCGCCGTCTACGAGGGCGCCCCGCTGTACATCGAGCTCCCGGCCTCGGTCGAGCTGCTGATCGAGCACACCGAGCCCGGCGTGCAGGGCGACCGCTCCACCGGCGGCTCCAAGCCGGCCACCCTGGAGACCGGCGCCGAGATCCAGGTCCCGCTCTTCATCGTCACCGGTGAGAAGATCAAGGTCGACACCCGCGACGGCAGCTACCTCGGCCGGGTGAACAAGTAACCGTGGCGGCTGCACGCAGCAAGGCCCGCACCAGGGCCTTCCAGATCCTCTTCGAGGCCGACCACCGCGGTGTCTCCCCGGAGCAGGTGCTCGCCGACTGGGTGGCCCGCGCCCGCGACCCGAGGCCCGACGAGGGCATCCCGCAGGTGGCCGAGTACACCATGCAGCTGGTCGAGGGCTACACCCAGTACGCCCGCCGGATCGACGAGCTGATCGCCACCTACGCGATCGGCTGGACGATCGACCGGATGCCGGTCGCGGACCGCAACGTCCTGCGGCTCGGCGCCTACGAGCTGATCTGGGAGGACGGTGTCCCGGACGCGGTCGTGGTCGACGAGGCCGTCGAGATCGCCAAGGAGTACTCCACGGACGAGTCGCCCGCCTTCGTGAACGGCCTGCTGGCCCGCTTCATGGAGCTGAAGCCGACCATCCGCCGGGACTGACGTCCCGCTCGTGAAGGCCGCCGGACCCCTGGTCCGGCGGCCTTCACGCGTCCCTGGCCCCCGGACCGGCCGCAGCGTAAGCTACTGGCCGGTAGCAAGAGTGGGCCGAGGACCGCCGCAGCGAAGGACACCGCCATGACCACCGCCGTACGCAGTGAGTTCGACCGGGGCATCGCCCTGACCCCGCACCCAGGGGAGCCCGGCCGCCACGGGGCCGAGCTCGGCGCCGGCTGGCAGATCGGCGGCGGCGTCAACGGGGGCCTGCTGCTCGCGGTGGCCGGCCACGCGCTGTCGCTGCGCAGCCCGGCCCACCCGGACCCGGTCTCCATCAGCGGGTACTACCTCTCCGCCGCCCGGCCGGGGCCCGCCACCGTCAGCACCGAGCTGATCCGCGAGGGCCGCTCGCTGTCCACCGGTACCGCCTCGCTGGTCCAGGACGGCGAGGAACGGCTGCGGGTGCTCGCCACCTACGGCGACCTGGCCGCGTTCGGGGACGAGGTGCACACCAGTGCGCAGCCGCCCGTCATGCCGCCGCCGGAGCAGTGCATCGGCGTCGAGCACGCGCCGCCGTCGCTGGTCGAGCAGGCCGCCCTGCTGGAGCGCTTCGACCTGAGACTCGACCCGGCCACCATCGGCTGGGCGCTCGGCGAGCCGTCGAAGCAGGGCCGGATCCAGGGCTGGTTCAAGCTGGCCGACGGCCGGGAGCCGGACCCGCTGCTGCTCCTGCTGGTGGCCGACGCGCTGCCGCCGGTCACCTTCGACCTCGGCCTGCCCGGCTGGGCGCCCACCGTCGAACTGACGGTCCACCTGCGGGCGAAGCCGGCGCCGGGCTGGCTGCGGGTCAGCCACGCCACCCGGAACCTGGCCGGCGGCCACTTCGAGGAGGACGCCGAGATCTGGGACTCCACCGGCCGCCTGGTCGCCCAGTCCCGCCAGCTGGCCCGGGCGCCGCGCCCGCAGTGAGCGCCGGGCGCGCGAGTGTTGCCCTCGGTTACAGGTCTGTGACACCGCGTGCGTGTGCGGCGCGTGGGGGTGGGGAGTAACAGGGGCAGCGGCCGTCCCCGGCCGTCCCCTTCGAGCCCCGTCCCCCAGGAGCCCGCGATGCCCCGGAACAGCCGCACCCCCCGGTCCTCCCGCTGCACCTCTCCCGGGAGCGGCCGCCGGCCCGAGGAGGCCTTCGTCACCGGGATCCTGGCCTGCCCCGAGGACTTCGAGCGGGCCCGCCCGTGGGGCCTGACCGACGCGGCCGACCATGCGGCGTACCTGGTGGACACCGCGGCCCTGCTGGCCGAGGCCCGGCGGGTCTTCGGCACCGTCCAGGCCCGGATGTTCCACCCCGGGGACTTCGCCGACTTCTGCCTGCTGCACGGCCTCGACCCGGCCGAGCAGCAGGCCCGCGACCGCTACCTGGTCAACCCGCCGCTGCAGACCCAGCTGCTGCCCTACCAGGGCGAGGAGCTGGCCGACGACTTCCTGCCGCGGCTGGTCCGGGCCCGGGAGAGCGGGCTGACGCTGCGCCACGCCGACCTGCTGCTGGACGGTGCGCTGTGCGGGCCGCAGGAGCAGTTGCCGCCGCGGCTGCGGCAGGCCCACGACCAGGCCTCGGAGGTCTTCCGCCGGATGCTGGTGGGCGCGGGCGCCGGGACCTTCCAGTTCCACCTGGTGGTCGACGCGCCCGGCGGGCGGCTGCAGGCGGACGCCCGGGTGCTGCACTGGGACGACGGCGTGGTGCGGATCCACGACGAGGACCTCGACCTGGTGTGCGCGGTGCTCTGCGTGGGCCTGGCCCGGGAGCTGCCGGGGGCGGCGCTGCTGCACGGCTCGCAGGGCTCGGCGGGTTCCTGCGGGGAGTACCGGCAGGTGGCCTGGGCCTGGCAGAGCACCGGCTTCGGCTACACCCCGGCCGCGGTCGAGCTGGACGGGGTGGAGGCGCGGCCGGGATTCAGCCTCGGCTCGGTGTGCTGACGGCGGCTCGGGACCCCGGCCCGGACAGCGCGACGGCGGGGTGCGCGGCCGTGGCCGCACACCCCGCCGTGACGTTTCTGCTGACGGGGGAGCGTCAGCCGGCGTCCTCCTCGCGCACCGCGCGACGGGCGTCCGGGTTCAGCACACCCCAGCTGATCAGCTGCTCGGTGAGGATCGACGGCGACTGGTCGTAGATCACGGCGAGGGTGCGAAGGTCGTCCTGGCGGATCGAGAGCACCTTGCCGTTGTAGTCGCCGCGCTGGCTCTGGATGGTGGCCGCATAGCGCTGGAGGGGACCGGCCTTCTCGGACGGCACCTGAGTCAGTCTCTCCAGGTCGAGGACCAGGCGCGGCGGCGGCTCGGCCGCACCGCCCGGGGTACCGCCGGGGAGCAGCTCCTGCACCGGGACGCCGTAGAACTCGGCCAGCTCGGCCAGGCGCTGCACCGTCACCGCGCGGTCGCCGCGCTCGTAGGAGCCGACGACGACTGCCTTCCAGCGACCCTGGGACTTCTCCTCGACGCCGTGCAGGGAGAGACCCTGCTGAGTGCGGATCGCCCGGAGCTTGGCCCCGAGTTGCTTCGCGTAGTCGCTGGACATAGATCTCCCCGGACGAGATTGCTTCGCGTTCAGTGGTGAGCCACGAGCGGGCGGGTGATGACCGCGGATCCGGCCGACTGTACCGGTGGGTACAGCGGCGGTCTCGTAACTCACTGTGAGGTTACGTAGAGTGAGGTAGTCGCGTCAAGCCGAATGGGGCAGTCGTGCGAATAGCTCCCGGCCGGTCCGTGAACCGCCGCGGTACGCACGAAAGGGGGAAGCGGAACGGGTCGGTCCTCGGTGCGGGTGAGCGCACTGCTACCATGGGCGAGGCTTCCGCCACGGTCGGGAGCCCAATTCCAGACATCCTTTAAGGCCCGTCCAGTGAGGCGGGGAAGGAGGTCCGCTTCGGCATGACCACGCCCATCTCTGCATCCGCACCGCGCCCGCCGCACCAGGTGCTCGACGCCGGGGACATCACCCGGATCGTCACCCGGATCGCCCACGAGATCGTCGAACGCGCCAAGGGCGCCGACGACGTGGTGCTGCTCGGCATCCACACCCGCGGTGTCCACCTCGCCCGCAGGCTCCAGGCCCGGCTCAACCAGGTGGCCGGCCGCGAGATCCCGCTCGGCACCCTCGACATCACCATGTACCGGGACGACCTGCGCCTGAAGCCCGCCCGGGCGCTGGAGCACACCGAGATCCCCGCCGAGGGCATCGACGGCAAGCTGGTCATCCTGGTCGACGACGTGCTGTTCTCCGGCCGCACCATCCGGGCCGCGCTGGACGCCCTGAGCGACATCGGCCGGCCGCGCGCCGTCCAGCTCGCGGTCCTGGTCGACCGCGGCCACCGGGAGCTGCCGATCCGCGCCGACTACGTGGGCAAGAACCTGCCCACCTCGCTGCGCGAGGCCGTCCAGGTCCAGCTCGCCGACACCGACGGCCGCGACGCCGTCCTGGTCGGCGACCGCGACTACGCCGCCCGGTCCTCCCAGGCGCTCGCCGCCCAGCCGTCCGACCCGCACCTCCCGGAGTGACCGCGTGAAGCGCCATCTCGTCTCCACCGCGGACCTCAGCCGCGACGACGCCCTGCTCATCCTGGACACCGCCGAGGAGCTGGCCCACCTCTCCGGACGCTCCGTCAAGAAGCTGCCCACACTGCGCGGCCGGACCGTCGTCAACCTCTTCTTCGAGGACTCCACCCGCACCAAGACCTCCTTCGAGGTCGCCGAGAAGCGGCTGTCCGCCGACGTCATCAACTTCTCCGCCAAGGGCTCCTCGGTCTCCAAGGGCGAGAGCCTCAAGGACACCGCGCTGACCCTCCAGGCGATGGGCGCCGACGCCGTCGTCATCCGCCACCACGCCTCCGGCGCGCCGGCCCGGCTGGCCGGCTCCGACTGGCTGCACGGCAGCGTGATCAACGCGGGTGACGGCACCCACGAGCACCCCACCCAGGCGCTGCTCGACGCCTTCACCATCCGCCGCCACCTCAACCCGGGCACCGGCCACGACCTGGCCGGCCGCCGCGTCGCCATCGTCGGCGACGTCCTGCACAGCCGGGTCGCCCGCTCCAACGTCCACCTGCTGACCACGCTCGGCGCCGAGGTCACCTTCGTCGCCCCGCCGACCCTGCTGCCGATCGGCATCGAGAACTGGCCCTGCCAGGTCAGCTACGACCTCGACGCCGTGCTGCCCAAGACCGACGCGCTGATGATGCTGCGGGTCCAGCGCGAGCGGATGAACGCCGCGTTCTTCCCGACCGAGCGCGAGTACTCCCGCCGCTACGGCATGAACGGCATCCGGATGGCCCAGCTGCCCGAGCACGCCATCGTGATGCACCCCGGCCCGATGGTCCGCGGCATGGAGATCACCGCCGAGGTCGCCGACTCCCCGCGCTGCACCGCGGTCGAGCAGGTCGCCAACGGGGTCTCCGTCCGGATGGCCGTGCTCTACCTCCTGCTCGGCGGGGCGGTCTTCGCCGACGCCCCCGCCGACGCATCCCGTACCGACTCCCCGGAGGCCGCCAAGTGACGAGCTACCTGATCCGCAACGTCCAGATCCTCGGCGGTGCGCCCCAGGACATCCTCATCGCCGACGGCGTGTTCCGGGAGATCGGCACCGGCCTGACCGCCGAGGCCGACATCGACATCGACGGCCACGGGCTGATCGCCCTGCCCGGCCTGGTCGACCTGCACACCCACCTGCGCGAGCCCGGCCGCGAGGACGCCGAGACGGTCCTCACCGGCACCCAGGCGGCGGCCAAGGGCGGCTACACCGCCGTCCACGCGATGGCCAACACCTTCCCGGTCGCCGACACCGCCGGCGTGGTCGAGCAGGTCTGGCGGCTCGGCCAGGAGTCCGGCTACTGCGACGTGCAGCCGGTCGGCGCCGTCACGGTCGGCCTGGAGGGCAAGAAGCTCGCCGAGCTGGGCGCCATGCACGACTCCGCCGCAGGCGTGCGGGTCTTCTCCGACGACGGCAAGTGCGTCGACGACGCGGTGATCATGCGCCGCGCGCTGGAGTACGTGAAGGCCTTCGACGGCGTCGTCGCCCAGCACGCCCAGGAGCCCCGGCTCACCGAGGGCGCCCAGATGAACGAGGGCCAGGTCTCCGGCGAGCTCGGCCTCGGCGGCTGGCCGGCCGTCGCGGAGGAGGCGATCATCGCCCGTGACGTGCTGCTCGCCGCGCACGTCGGCTCCCGGCTGCACGTCTGCCACCTGTCCACGGCCGGCTCGGTGGAGATCGTCCGCTGGGCCAAGGCCAAGGGCTGGGACGTCACCGCCGAGGTCACCCCGCACCACCTGCTGCTCACCGACGAGCTGGTCCGCAGCTACGACCCGGTGTACAAGGTCAACCCGCCGCTGCGCACGGCCGCCGACGTGGAGGCGCTGCGCGCCGCGCTGGCCGACGGCACCATCGACGCCGTCGCCACCGACCACGCGCCGCACCCCGCGGAGGACAAGGACTGCGAGTGGGCCGTCGCCGCGATGGGCATGGTCGGCCTGGAGACCGCGCTCTCGGTCGTCCAGCAGACCATGGTCGACACCGGCCTGCTGAACTGGGAGGGCGTGGCCGACCGGATGTCCCACCGCCCGGCCCGGATCGGCCGTCTGACCGGCCACGGAAGGCCCGTCTCGGTCGGTGAACCGGCCAACCTGGTGCTCTTCGATCCCGCGTACCGTGGGCTCGTGGATCCCGACAGCTTTGCGACGCGCAGCCGAAACACCCCCTACCGCGGTCTCGACCTCCCCGGGCGGGTGCACGCCACCTTCCTGCGCGGCACCGCCACCGTGCTGGCCGGCGAGCTGGCCGAGCAGGGCGGGCTCAAGTGACCGCCACCGCCGTCGCGCGGCTCGCCGCCGAAGGCCAGGCCAAGGTCACCAACTGGCCCGGCTACATCGGCTGGACGGTCGGCCTGGTGATCGTCATCGCGCTGGTCTACTGGCTGATGCGGCAGGGCTGGAACTGGCGCCGCACCCTGCAGTCGGACCTGTCCGCGCTGCCCGCCGTCCCGGCCGAGCCCGGCGAGGCCGTCCGCAGCGCCGCAGGCCGCTACCACGGCACCACCACCGCCGGGAACTGGCTGGACCGGGTGGTCGCCCACGGCCTCGGCAACCGCAGCCTGGCCGAACTGACCCTGACCGGGCGCGGCCTGCTGGTCCGCCGCCCGGGCGAGGCCGACCTGTGGATCCCGGCCGAGGCGCTCACCGGCGCCCGCCAGGACTCCGGCATCGCCGGCAAGGTCGTCCCCGCCGGCCTGCTGGTGGTCGGCTGGCGCCTGGGCGAGGCCGAGCTGGAGTCCGGCTTCCGGCTGGACCGGCCCGAGCAGCACGCCGACTGGGTCGCCGCCACCCTCGAACTCTCCCCCCGTACCAAGCAGACGGAAGGCACCGCATCATGACCGCACCTGCCCCCACCACTCAGCGCTTGAGGCGGGAGCGCGTGCCCGCCGTGCTCGTCCTGGAGGACGGCCGGACCTTCCGCGGCCAGGCCTACGGCGCCGTCGGCGAGACCTTCGGCGAGGCCGTCTTCAACACCGGCATGTCCGGCTACCAGGAGACCCTGACCGACCCCTCGTACCACCGCCAGGTGGTCGTGATGACCGCGCCGCACATCGGCAACACCGGCGTCAACGACGAGGACCCGGAGTCGAAGCAGATCTGGGTGGCCGGCTACGTCGTGCGCGACCCCTCCCGGGTCCCCTCCAACTGGCGCTCGCGGCGCTCGCTGGACGAGGAGCTCGCCGCCCAGGGCGTGGTCGGCATCTCCGGCATCGACACCCGGGCGCTCACCCGCCACCTGCGCGAGCGCGGGGCGATGCGGGTCGGCATCTTCTCCGGCCCCGCGCTGGCGGAGGAGTCCGCGCTGCTGGCCCGGGTCAACGAGGCGCCCGAGATGAAGGGCGCCGACCTCTGCGCCGAGGTCGCCACCACCGAGCCGTACATCGTGCCGGCGGTCGGCACCAAGCGCTTCACCGTCGCCGCGATCGACCTCGGCATCAAGGCGATGACCCCGCAGCTGATGGCCGAGCGCGGCATCGAGGTGCACGTGCTGCCGGCCGGCTCCACCCTCGAGGACGTCTACGCGGTCGAGCCCGACGGCGTGTTCTTCTCCAACGGCCCGGGCGACCCGGCCACCGCCGACCACCAGGTCGCGGTCATGCAGGGCGTACTGGCGCGCCGGACCCCGCTGTTCGGCATCTGCTTCGGCAACCAGATCCTCGGCCGCGCCCTCGGCTTCGGCACCTACAAGCTGAAGTACGGCCACCGCGGCATCAACCAGCCGGTCCAGGACCGCACCACCGGCAAGGTCGAGGTCACCGCGCACAACCACGGCTTCGCCGTCCAGGCGCCCCTGGACAGGGTGAGCGACACCCCGTACGGCCGCGCCGAGGTCTCCCACGTCTGCCTCAACGACGACGTGGTCGAGGGTCTCCAGTGCCTGGACACCCCGGCGTTCAGCGTCCAGTACCACCCGGAGGCCGCGGCCGGCCCGCACGACGCCGCGTACCTCTTCGACCGCTTTGTCGACCTGATGGCCGGTGCCCCGGCCCGCACCACCACAGGGAGCTGACCGTGCCGAAGCGCACCGACATCAAGTCCGTCCTGGTCATCGGGTCCGGCCCGATCGTCATCGGCCAGGCGGCGGAGTTCGACTACTCCGGCACCCAGGCCTGCCGGGTGCTCAAGGCCGAGGGCCTGCGGGTGATCCTGGTCAACTCCAACCCGGCCACCATCATGACCGACCCGGAGATCGCCGACGCCACCTACGTCGAGCCGATCACCCCGGACTTCGTCGAGAAGATCATCGCCAAGGAGCGCCCCGACGCGCTGCTGCCGACGCTGGGCGGCCAGACCGCGCTCAACACCGCGATCTCGCTGCACCAGGCGGGCACCCTCGACAAGTACAACGTCGAGCTGATCGGCGCCGACGTCGAGGCGATCAACAAGGGCGAGGACCGCGAGCTGTTCAAGGGCGTGGTCGAGGCCGTCAACGCCAAGATCGGCCACGGTGAGTCCGCCCGCTCGGTGATCTGCCACTCGATGGAGGACGTCCTCGCCGGCGTCGACACCCTCGGCGGCTACCCGGTCGTGGTCCGCCCCTCGTTCACCATGGGCGGCGCCGGCTCCGGCTTCGCGCACAACGAGGAGGACCTGCGCCGGATCGCCGGCCAGGGCCTGACCCTCTCGCCGACCACCGAGGTGCTCCTGGAGGAGTCCATCCTCGGCTGGAAGGAGTACGAGCTGGAGCTGATGCGCGACAAGCACGACAACGTCGTGGTGGTCTGCTCCATCGAGAACTTCGACCCGATGGGCGTGCACACCGGTGACTCGATCACCGTCGCCCCGGCGATGACGCTGACCGACCGCGAGTACCAGATCCTGCGCGACATCGGCATCGCGGTGATCCGCGAGGTGGGCGTCGACACCGGCGGCTGCAACATCCAGTTCGCGGTCAACCCCGAGGACGGCCGGGTCATCGTCATCGAGATGAACCCGCGGGTCTCGCGCTCCTCCGCGCTCGCCTCCAAGGCCACCGGCTTCCCGATCGCCAAGATCGCCGCCAAGCTGGCCGTCGGCTACACGCTCGACGAGATCCCCAACGACATCACCGAGCAGACCCCGGCCTCCTTCGAGCCGACCCTCGACTACGTCGTGGTCAAGGTCCCGCGGTTCGCGTTCGAGAAGTTCCCGAGCGCCGACGCCACGCTGACCACCACCATGAAGTCGGTCGGCGAGGCCATGGCGATGGGCCGCAACTTCACCGAGGCGCTGCAGAAGGCGCTGCGCTCGCTGGAGAAGAAGGGCTCGCAGTTCAGCTGGACCGGCGAGCCGGGCGACAAGGCCGAACTGCTGGTCGAGGCCCAGGTCCCGACCGACGGCCGGATCAACACCGTGATGCAGGCCATCCGGGCCGGCGCCACCCAGGAGGAGGTGTTCGACGCCACCCGGATCGACCCGTGGTTCGTCGACCAGCTCTTCCTGCTCGACGAGATCGCCGCCGAACTCGCCGAGTCCGACAAGCTCCACCCCGAGCTGCTGCGCCACGCCAAGCGGCACGGCTTCTCCGACCAGCAGATCGGCGAGATCCGCGGCCTGAAGCCGGACGTGGTCCGCGAGGTGCGGCACGCGCTCGGCATCCGTCCGGTCTTCAAGACCGTGGACACCTGCGCCGCCGAGTTCGCCGCCAGGACCCCGTACTTCTACTCGTCCTACGACGAGGAGAGCGAGGTCGCCGCCCGCACCAAGCCCGCCGTGATCATCCTGGGCTCCGGCCCGAACCGGATCGGCCAGGGCATCGAGTTCGACTACTCCTGCGTGCACGCCTCCTTCGCGCTGGCCGAGGCCGGGTACGAGACCGTCATGGTCAACTGCAACCCGGAGACCGTCTCCACCGACTACGACACCTCCGACCGGCTCTACTTCGAGCCGCTCACCCTGGAGGACGTGCTGGAGATCGTCCACGCCGAGCGGCAGGCCGGACCGCTGGCGGGCGTCATCGTCCAGCTCGGCGGCCAGACCCCGCTGGGCCTGGCCCAGGCACTCAAGGACAACGGCGTGCCGATCGTCGGCACCCAGCCCGAGGCGATCGACCTCGCCGAGGAACGCGGCGCCTTCGGCCGCGTGCTGCGCGACGCCGGCCTGCCGGCCCCCAAGCACGGCACCGCGTTCTCCTTCGAGGAGGCCAAGGCGATCGCCGACGAGATCGGCTACCCCGTGCTCGCCCGCCCGTCCTACGTGCTCGGCGGCCGCGGCATGGAGATCGTCTACGACGAGGCCTCGCTCGCCTCCTACCTGGAGCGCCACGCCGGCCTGATCTCCGAGCACCCGGTGCTGATCGACCGCTTCCTCGACGACGCGGTGGAGATCGACGTCGACGCGCTCTACGACGGCACCGAGCTCTACCTCGGCGGCGTCATGGAGCACATCGAGGAGGCCGGCATCCACTCCGGCGACTCCGCCTGCGCGCTGCCCCCGATCACCCTCGGCGGCTACGACATCAAGCGGCTGCGGACCTCCACCGAGGCCATCGCGCGCGGCGTCGGGGTGCGCGGCCTGATCAACATCCAGTTCGCGCTCTCCGGCGACATCCTCTACGTCCTGGAGGCCAACCCGCGCGCCTCCCGGACCGTGCCGTTCACCTCCAAGGCGACCGCCGTGCCGCTCGCCAAGGCCGCCGCCCGGATCTCGCTCGGCGCCACCATCGCCGAGCTGCGCGCCGAGGGCCTGCTCCCGGCCGAGGGCGACGGCGGCACCCTGCCCGCCGACTGCCCGATCTCGGTCAAGGAGGCCGTGATGCCGTGGAGCCGCTTCCGCGACATCCACGGCCGCGGCGTGGACACCGTGCTCGGCCCGGAGATGCGCTCCACCGGCGAGGTCATGGGCATCGACAAGGTGTTCGGCACCTCGTACGCCAAGGCGCAGGCCGGCGCGTACGGCGCGCTGCCCACCAAGGGCAAGGTCTTCGTCTCGGTCGCCAACCGCGACAAGCGCAACCTGGTCTTCCCGGCCCGCGCCTTGGTCGAGCTCGGCTTCGAGGTGCTCGCCACCGCCGGCACCGCCGAGGTGCTCCAGCGCGGCGGCATCCCGTCCACCATCGTGCGCAAGCACAGCGAGGGCGAGAGCGAGACCGGCGAGCGGACCATCGTCCAGCTGATCCACGACGGCGAGGTCGACCTCATCATCAACACGCCGTACGGCACCGGCGGCCGCCTGGACGGCTACGAGATCCGCACCGCCGCCGTCTCCCGCGGCGTGCCCTGCCTGACCACCGTGCAGGCGATGGGCGCCGCCGTCCAGGGCATCGACGCGCTGACCCGCGGCGAGGTCGGGGTGATGTCGCTGCAGGAGCACGCGGCGCTGATCAACGCCGGCCGCAAGTAGCACGACCCTAGTGGGGGGCACCGGGACCGGGTGCCCCCCACTTCCCATGTCCGTTCAGGAAGGCCTGCCCGTGTACAAGACCCTGTTCAACCTCGTCTTCCGCAAGATGGACCCGGAGAAGGCCCACCACCTCGCCTTCTTCTGGATCCGGCTGGCCGCCTCGGTCCCGGGTCTGCGGCAGCTGGTCCGGCTGGTGCTGGCCCCCCGCCACGCCTCGCTGCGCACCACCGCGCTCGGCCTGGACCTGCCCGGCCCGTTCGGCCTCGGCGCCGGCTTCGACAAGGACGGCATCGGCATCGACGGCCTGTCGATGCTGGGCTTCGACTTTGTCGAGATCGGCACCGTCACCGGCGAGCCGCAGCCCGGCAACCCGGCGCCCCGGCTGTTCCGCCTGGTCGAGGACCGGGCGCTGATCAACCGGATGGGCTTCAACAACCAGGGCTCCGCCCGGGTCGCCGCCCGCCTCGCCGCGCGCCCGCACACCACCTCCACCCCGGTGATCGGCGTCAACATCGGCAAGACCAAGGTGGTCGAGGAGGCCGACGCCACCGCCGACTACCTGAAGTCCACCGAGCGGCTCGCCCCGTACGCCGACTACCTGGTGGTCAACGTCAGCTCCCCGAACACCCCCGGGCTGCGCAACCTGCAGGCCGTCCAGGTGCTCGGCCCGCTGCTGTGGGACGTCCGCAAGGCCGCCGACGCCGCCACCGCGCACCACGTCCCGCTGCTCGTCAAGATCGCGCCCGACCTGGCCGACGAGGACATCGACGAGATCGCCGACATGGCTCTGCACCTGGGCCTCGACGGCATCATCGCCACCAACACCACGATCGGCCGCGACGGCCTGCGCGAGAGCGCCGACCGGATCGAGGAGATCGGCATGGGCGGCCTGTCCGGCGCCCCGCTGAAGGCCCGCTCGCTGGAGGTGCTGCAGCGCCTGCGGGCGCGCACCGAGGGCCGGCTGGTGCTGATCTCGGTCGGCGGCATCGAGACCGCGGAGGACGCCTGGCAGCGGATCCTGCACGGCGCCGACCTGGTCCAGGGCTACAGCGCCTTCATCTACCAGGGGCCGTTCTGGATGCGGCGGATGCACCGCGGCCTGGCCGACCGGCTGCGGGTGAGCGGCTACCGCACCATCGCCGAGGCGGTCGGCACCGCCAAGCCGGACGCCTGAGCGGGGCGCGGCGCACGGGCGTGCGGGCGTCCGGGCGAAGTGACAGTGTCCGGACGGGTTTGGGAGAGTTCACACCGTCACAACGGCCGGCCGAGAGGTGGAGCGAGATGGCCAACCCCGTCCAGAGCGATGCCGAGGTGCTCGCCAGCACCGCCGAGGGGACGTACCGCCGCCTGGTGCTCCGGGCGCCCGAGGCGGCCCCCCGGGTCGCACCCGGCCACTTCGCCACCCTCGCGGTGGGCGGCCCCGGGTCCTCGCTGCTGCTCCGGCGGGCCTTCCACATCGACCGCGCCGACCCGGCCGCCGGGACCATCGAGCTGGTGCTCGCCGACCACGGGGCCGGCACCCGCGAACTGCGCCGCGCCCGGGCCGGCGACCGGCTCGCCCTGATCGCCCCGCTCGGCACCCCCTTCCCGCTGCCCGAGGGCCCGGTCAGCGCCCTGCTGGTGGCCGAGGAGTACGGCGCCGCGGCGCTGCTCACCCTCGCCGAGGAGATCCGCCGGGCCGGCGGCCAGGTCGGCTTCATCCTGGGCGCCGCCGGCGCCGACCGGCTGTACGGCGTGGAGCGGGCCAGGGCCCTGACCCAGGACGTCCTGGTGGTCACCGCGGACGGCTCGGCCGGCCTGCCCGGCCGGGTCACCGGACCGCTCGCCCAGGCCATCGCTGCCATCGACGCCCGGGTGGTGTACACCGCGGGTCCGGCCGCGCCGGCCGCCGAAACGGCCCGGATCGCCCAGGAGCTCGGGGTGCGCTGCTGGACGGCGGTCGAGACCCCGATGGCCTGCGGCACCGGGATCTGCATGGGCTGCGTACTGCCGGTGGTCGGCGCCGACGGCGTCAGCCGCTTCACCCGCTGCTGCACCGACGGACCGGTGTTCGACGGCGCCCGGGTGCGCTGGTCGGAGCTCGGCTCGGTACCGCCGGACCTGGAAGGCGCACCCGCGGCGGAGGTGGCGGCCCGGTGAACCCCGAGGACGTCGACCTCACCGTCCCGTTCGGCCCGCACACCCTGCCGAACCCGCTGACCACCGCCTCCGGCTGCGCCGGGTACGGGCGGGAGCTGGCCAGGTTCGTCCCGCTGGACGAGCTGGGCTCCGTCACCACCAAGACCATCACCGCCCGGCCCCGGGCCGGCGCCGCCACCCCGCGGACCGCCGAGACCCCCTCCGGGCTGCTCAACGCGATCGGACTGCAGGGCGCCGGCATCGACGTCTTCGTCCGCACCGAGCTGCCGTGGCTGGCCGAACGCGGCGCCCGGGTCCTGGTGTCGATCGCGGGGGAGCGGCTGGAGGAGTACGCGGAGGTGGCCGCCCGGCTCAACGGCCGCCCCGGCGTGATCGGCATCGAGGTCAACCTCTGCTGCCCGAACGCCGCCGCCCGCGGCCCGGTGTTCGCCGGGAACCCCGCCACCTCGTACGACGTGGTCCGCGCGGTGCGCCAGGTGGCCGACGCGGACCTGCCGGTGTACGCCAAGCTCTCGCCTGACGTCACCTCGATCACCGAGATCGCCGCCGCCTGCGTGCAGGCCGGCGCCGACGGCCTCTCGATGATCAACACCACCCAGGGCCTGGCCATCGACCTGGACACGCTGCGCCCCGCCCTGGCGAGCGGCGCCGGCGGCCTGTCCGGGCCCGCGGTACGCCCGATCGCGGTGCGCTGCGTCCACCAGGTCCACGCCGCCATGCTGGCCGGCCGCATGCCGCAGGTGCCGATCATCGGCATGGGCGGCCTGCGCAGCGGCCGGGACGCCCTGGAGTTCGCGCTGGCCGGCGCGGACGGTGTCGCGGTCGGCACCACGCTGTTCCACGACCCCGCCGCCCCGCTGCGCATCCTCGACGAGCTGCGCGCCGAGCTGGCGGCCCGCGGTTTCGCCAAGTTCACCGACGTGGTGGGCCTCGCCCACCGGACCACCCCCCGACCGGAAGGATCCCCGTGACCCTCGCCCCCTTCGGCGCCCGCCTCCGTACGGCCCTCGACACCCGCGGCCAGCTGTGCGTGGGCATCGACCCGCACTCCGCCCTGCTGACGGCCTGGGGCCTGGCCGACGACGTGGCGGGCCTGGAGACCTTCTCCCGCACCGTGGTCGAGGCGCTGGCCGACCGGGTCGCCGTGCTCAAGCCGCAGGCCGCGTTCTTCGAGCGGTTCGGCAGCCGCGGCATCGCGGTGCTGGAGCGCACGGTGGCCGAGGCCCGCGCGGCCGGTGCGCTGGTGGTGATGGACGCCAAGCGCGGCGACATCGGCTCCACCATGGCCGCGTACGCCGAGACCTTCCTGGCCGCGGGCAGCCCGCTGTTCTCCGACGCGCTGACGGTCAGCCCCTACCTGGGCTTCGGCTCGCTGCAGCCCGCCGTGGACCTGGCCCGGGCCAACGGCGCCGGGCTCTTCGCGCTCGCGCTCACCTCCAACCCGGAGGGGGCCGAGGTGCAGCGGGCGCTCGGCGCCGACGGCGTCAGCGTCGCCCAGGGCGTGCTGAACCGGCTGGCGGCCGAGAACGCCGGCGCAGAGCCGCTCGGCTCCTTCGGCGCGGTGGTCGGCGCGACCCTCGCCGAGGCCGGCGCGGACCTCGCGATCAACGGCCCGCTGCTGGCCCCCGGGGTGGGCGCGCAGGGCGCCACCGCCAAGGACCTGCCGCGGGTCTTCGGGGCCGAGGTCGGCAACGTGGTGCCCAGCGTGAGCCGTGACGTGCTGAAGCACGGACCGTCGGTGACGGCGCTGCGGGAGGCCGCCGCGCGCTTCGTCGAGGATGTGAGCGCAGTCACAAACGCCTGAGAATACCGGCCGCAACGCGGTGGATTTGCCCGGAAAGTCCTGGGTCGGCCCTGGCTGACCAGGACTTTTCGTGTTCTTTTCCTGACGTGGAAGCCCAAGTTGGGTAGTGTCCGGCGGTAGGTCGTCGAACGGCGGCGGATTTCCGCCGCTCTCGCAGGTCAGAGCCCCTAACCAGGGGTCTGCCTCCGGTGGCCGGGCACCACCAGTCATAGCTCCTCCCTTCCATTCACACCTGAGGTGAACGGCGTGGCTCTTCCGCCCCTTACTCCTGAACAGCGCGCCGCCGCGCTGGCCAAGGCCGCCGAGGCTCGTCGGAAGCGTGCCGACGTCAAGAACCGGCTCAAGCACTCCGGCGCCTCGCTGCACGACGTCATCAAGGCGGGCAAGGCCGATGACGAGGTCATCGGCAAGATGAAGGTCTCCGCCCTGCTGGAGAGCCTGCCGGGCGTCGGCAAGGTGCGCGCCAAGCAGATCATGGAGCGTCTCGGCATCTCCGAGAGCCGCCGTGTCCGTGGTCTCGGCACCAACCAGATCGCCTCCCTGGAGCGGGAGTTCGGCGGCGCGGCGTCCTGACCGGACCCCGAGTCGTACCCCGTGGTCCCCGGATCGTCCGCGATCCGGGATAATCGGTGCATGAGTGAGCGTCCGCGGCTGACCGTGCTCTCCGGCCCTTCGGGGGTCGGCAAGAGCACGGTCGTCGCTCATATGAGGAAGCAGCACCCCGAGGTCTGGCTCTCGGTGTCGGCGACGACCCGCCACCCGAGGCCCGGCGAGAAGGACGGGGTCCAGTACCACTTCGTCGACAACGACGAGTTCGACAAGCTGGTCGCCAACGGCGAACTGCTGGAGTGGGCCGTGTTCGCGGGCAACCGCTACGGCACCCCCCGGCAGGCCGTGCTGCAGAAGCTCGAACGCGGCGAGCCGGTGCTGCTGGAGATCGACCTCCAGGGCGCCCGCCAGGTCCGCGAGTCGATGCCCGAGGCGCAGCTGGTCTTCCTGGCCCCGCCGAGCTGGGACGAGCTGGTCCGCCGGCTCACCGGCCGGGGCACCGAGCCGCAGCACGTGATCGACCAGCGGCTGGACGCCGCCAAGGTGGAGCTGGCCGCGGAGCCGGAGTTCGACACGACGCTGGTCAACACCTCCGTCGAGCAGGTCGCCTCCGAGCTGCTAGCCTTGCTCGGTGTAGTCTGACCGGATCGGTTCGTACAACCGGTCCTTGTCAGAGATATCCACTTCGGAAGGTTCTAGCGTGTCCTCTTCGATGACCGCGCCTGAGGGCATCATCAACCCGCCGATCGATGAGCTGCTCGAGGCCACCGACTCCAAGTACAGCCTGGTGATCTACGCGGCCAAGCGCGCGCGCCAGATCAACGCCTACTACTCGCAGCTCGGCGAGGGCCTGCTGGAGTACGTCGGCCCGCTGGTCGACACCCACGTGCACGAGAAGCCGCTGTCGATCGCGCTCCGCGAGATCAACGCCGGCCTGCTGACCGCCGAGGCGATCGAGGCGGCCTGAGCTCCGGCACCCCTTCGGTGAGGGCCCGTCCCGCCGGTCGAAAGACCTGGTGGGGCGGGCCCTTCCGTGTGCTCCGGGCCACGTCGCGCCCGGCGTCTGAAGGGTCGTAAGGTGAACGTCGACCCGACCCGGAGGAGATGCAGCACCCATGAACGCGAGCCCGGAGCAGCCCCACGCCCCGCGCGTGGTCCTCGGCGTCAGCGGCGGCATCGCCGCGTACAAGGCCTGTGAGCTGCTGCGACGGCTCACCGAGTCGGGGCACCGGGTGACCGTGGTACCGACCGCGGCCGCGCTGCACTTCGTCGGCGAGGCCACCTGGGCCGCGCTGTCGGGCCGCCCGGCTGCCACCGAGACCTGGGCCAGCGTCCACGAGGTGCCGCACGTGCGGATCGGCCAGCAGGCCGACCTGGTGGTGGTGGCCCCGGCCACCGCCGACCTGATGGCCAAGGCCGCCCACGGCCTCGCCGACGACCTGCTGACCAACACCCTGCTCACCGCCCGCTGTCCGGTGGTCTTCGCCCCGGCCATGCACACCGAGATGTGGGAGCACCCCGCCACCCAGGAGAACGTCGCCACGCTGCGCCGCCGGGGAGCGATCGTGCTGGAGCCCGCGGTGGGCCGGCTCACCGGCGTGGACACCGGCAAGGGCCGGCTGCCCGAGCCGTCCGCGATCTTCGAGGCCTGCCGCCGGGTGCTGGCCCGGGGGACCCAGGAGCGCGACCTGGCCGGCCGCCACGTGGTGGTCTCGGCCGGCGGCACCCGGGAGCCGCTGGACCCGGTGCGCTTCCTGGGCAACCGCTCCTCCGGCAAGCAGGGCTACGCGCTGGCCGCCACCGCCGCGGCCCGCGGCGCCCGGGTCACCCTGCTGTCGGCCAACGCCGAGCTGCCGGACCCGGCCGGCGTTGACCTGGTGCGGGTGTCCACCGCGCTGCAACTGCGCGAGGCGGCGCTGAAGGCGGTGGTGGACGCCGACGTGGTGGTGATGGCGGCGGCGGTGGCCGACTTCCGGCCTGCCGAGTACGCCACCGGGAAGATCAAGAAGGTGGACGGCGTCGAGCCGGCCCCGGTCGCGCTGGTCCGCAACCCCGACATCCTGGCCGAGCTGTCCGCACACCGGGCCCGCCCCGGCCAGCTGGTGGTCGGCTTCGCCGCCGAGACCGACGACGTGCTCGCCCACGGCCGCGCCAAGCTCGCCCGCAAGGGCTGCGACCTGCTGGTGGTGAACGAGGTCGGCGACGGCCTGGCCTTCGGGCTGGACACCAACGCCGCCGTCGTGCTGGCCGCCGACGGGGCCGAGGTGCCGGTCCCGCACGGCCCCAAGGAGGCGCTCGCGGACACCGTCTGGGACCAGGTCGTCACCCGGTTGCGAGCTGCCGACGCGCTGTGATCCGCACTGCTTGTACGCCCGATTGCGCGGGCAGGTGGCCCGTCCGAGGGGCCTGACCGTTACACTCCAGGAATCAAGTCTTTCCGGATGACCATGGCCGGTGCGCACCGCGTCGTGGTCGTTCAGTCAGCAGCCGCTGCAACCCCAGGGAGCGCTGTGTCTCGCCGCCTGTTCACCTCGGAGTCGGTCACCGAGGGACACCCCGACAAGATCGCTGACCAGATCAGCGACACCATCCTGGACGCCCTCCTCAAGGAGGACCCCACCTCGCGCGTCGCCGTGGAGACGCTGATCACCACCGGCCTGGTGCACATCGCCGGCGAGGTCACCACCAAGGCGTACGTCCCGATCGCGCAGCTGGTCCGGGAGAAGATCCTGGAGATCGGCTACGACAGCTCCAAGAAGGGCTTCGACGGCGCGTCCTGCGGCGTCTCGGTCTCGATCGGCTCGCAGTCGCCCGACATCGCGCAGGGCGTGGACACGGCGTACGAGGCCCGGGTCGAGGGCGATGACGACCACCTGGACAAGCAGGGTGCGGGCGACCAGGGCCTGATGTTCGGCTACGCGTGCGACGACACGCCGGAGCTGATGCCGCTGCCGATCACGCTGGCGCACCGGCTGTCGCGCCGGCTGTCGGAGGTCCGCAAGAACGGGACGATCCCGTACCTGCGACCGGACGGCAAGACGCAGGTCACCATCGAGTACGACGGTGACAAGGCGGTCCGCCTCGACACGGTGGTGGTGTCCTCGCAGCACGCGAGCGACATCGACCTGGAGTCGCTGCTGACGCCGGACATCCGGGAGTTCGTGGTCGAGCCGGAGCTCAAGCGGCTGGCGGACGACGGGATCAAGCTGGTGACCGACGGGTACCGGCTGCTGGTGAACCCGACCGGCCGGTTCGAGATCGGTGGTCCGATGGGTGACGCGGGCCTGACCGGCCGCAAGATCATCATCGACACGTACGGCGGGATGGCCCGCCACGGTGG